>JBDTIP010000114.1:0-2856 GCA_039936295.1 Gemmatimonadaceae bacterium | reverse complement strand
CCGTCGCCGAATGGATCGGAAGCGTTCCGATGGAGGCAGGCGGAGAAGGATAGCAGCAAACAGCCCGGAAGCACCCAACGAAGACCGGCCAAACGCATCCCGAAAGTATGCATTCGGCGACCACGTCCCGCCATGAAAATTTGACGGCGAGACACGCTTTTTACGTGAGGCGACGCGGCGGCGCGTTCGCCCACAATCGAACGTCGATATCGCGATCGAACCCGTAGGGGGCGGCACAGCCGCCGCCTACGGGTTCGGGGCGAATCCTAAATTCCCAGGTACGCCCTCACGCGGGGCTCAATCTTGTCGGGCGACCAGAACGGTGCCCACACGAGGTTGACCTTCACATCCTCCACGCCGGGAAGCTTGCGCAGCTCCCGCTCCGCGTCGCCCATGATCTCGGGCCCGGAGGGGCATCCGGGTGATGTAAGTGTCATGTCGACGGAAACCACCGCGCCGTCAACGCGCACGCCGTAGACCAGGCCCAGGTCCACGATGTTGATCTGGAGATCTGGGTCCTTCACGCGGCGGAGTCCCAGCTTGACCTGGTTTTCACTGACGACGCCCGGAACAGGCGAATCGCCAGCGACCGGCTCAACTCTTATGCTTGAGCTTTGACTTTGCCGATCTGGACGATTTTGAGCCGCTGGAATGCTTTGATCCGCTGGCATGCTTGGTTGCATGCTTTGTTGTGCGGGTCGCGGCGTGCCTGCTAGAGGACTTGGCGCTCCGCTTTGCGGCGGTGCGTCGCTTGAGCTCGATTTCTCGGCTTCCGGATTCCGCGCGGTGTCCATGTCTTGAAGATAACGACTTCGCGTGGCGTGCCCGGCCGTGTCGTCGGCTCTTCGCTCGTGCGTTCCAGCCCACCTCGCGGTCGGCCCGGAACGATGCCGGCATCACGAGCGCTCCGTCGCCCATATCTGTTACAGAAAGCGAGGCTGCGTCGCTCAGATCGGACCGCACGTCGGCGATGACCTTCACGGGATGCGGCGACCGCGAAGCGTATACCCTGTTGGTGAGCAGGATGACGAACATGCCGCGGTCAGGGTCGATCCACATCGACGTGCCAGTGAAGCCGGTATGACCGAACGAGTGTTCGGAAAGGTAATTCCCGGAGCCGAAGGAGCCGGTCGGAGTGTCCCAGCCGAGCGCGCGGTGGCCGGCGGCACGAGTGGTAAACAGCTGGACGGTCGAGTCGGCAATGATGCGGACGCCGTTGTAGATGCCCCCATTCAACATCATCTGGCAGAAGACCGACAGGTCGGTCGCGGTCGAGAACAATCCCGCATGGCCGGCGACGCCGCCCATCGCGTATGCATTCTCATCGTTCACCTGACCGGCAACTGACCGCCCGTCACCAGAGACACCCGTCGGCGCGATCCGGCTGCGCAGCGAGTCAGCCGGCCGGAATTCGGTGTTGTACATGCCGAGCGGGTGGAAGACGTAGTCTGCGAGGAATTCGTCCAGCGGCTGCTGGGATACGGCTTCGACGACCATCGCCAGGACGTCGGCGCCCAGGTCAGAATACTCGTAGTACTCTCCGGGGTGAAAAACGAGCGGCGTGGACAGCACCAACCGTCTCGCCTCGACCGGGTCGTGGGTCAGCTTGTATATATCTCGACCGGCCGGAAGGCCAGAGCGGTGCGTCAATAATTGGCGGATAGTTACTAAATCCTTCTCGCCGCCAGTGAATTCCGGGAGGTAGCGCGATACCGGAGCGTCGAGGGAGATACGCCCCTGGTCGAAGAGCACCATGACGGCGGTCGTTGTGCCGACTACCTTGGTGAGCGAGGCCAGATCGTAGATGGTGGAGCTGGCATCGACTTCCGGGCTGGACTCACTCCATTCCAGATGACCGAAACCGCGCTGGAGGACGGCTTTGCCATTGCGTCCGACGATGACAGCGGCGCCGGGATAGCCACCGGCCGCGATTCCGCGCTCGACCACGCGGTTTACTGCCTCCAGGCGTTCGGCGGACATTCCGACCGAAGCTGGCGATGCAACGGGTAGGCCGGCGGTACCGGTGCCATCAAGGAAAGGCGCGGGCTTTGCGGGGGATAGCGGTCCGGATCCCCCGGCGAGGGCAAGCAGTAGAGCGGCGACCAGCATCGGAACACCTGCGACGAGAAGGCCAGCTATTGGGAAGACTACGAAGGGAAGTCCAATTTGCCATATTTGACGATTCCGGCAACCCTCGAGATACAATCTGAGTCAAATAAACGCACACTCTGGATGACCACGCAGCAAACGACGGTGCAGCGGGCGATCGACGGTGACGAACGTGCCCTCCGGCAGCTGTGGATGGAGAACGCGCCGCACATTGACGCCGTGGTACTCCGACTTTGTGGCGACCGTGATCTTGCTGCGGACGTCGCTCAGGAAGTGTGGGTCCAGATCTTTCGTGCGCTTCCAAGCTACCGTGGTGATTCGCAGTTCGGAACGTGGGCGCATCGGATAGCGGTGAATCGAACGCTCAATGCGTTGCGCAAGGTTCGCAGAATTGCAAAAGTGGAGGTAGATGTCGAGGAAGATACCGCGGCTTCACCGGACAATCCGGAAGCCGACACCGAGCGAGGAATCGTGGCTGATTCGATAGACCAGGCAGTGCGTCAGCTATCGCCCGGTGCGAGGACGGTATTTCTCCTGCACGACGTGGAAGGTTACACGCACGAAGAAATTGCCCGCGAGCTGGGTATAACTACGGGTGGTTCCAAGTCGCAGTTGTTCAAGGCACGCGCGAAGCTACGCCGGCTGCTCGCGCATCTTGCTGATGGATTCTCCGCTGGCGTTGGACAAGAGAATGGCACTCCCGTCTAAGGAACTCACCGATTCGGCACTCGACGCGCTCATCACGCG
>JBDTIP010000113.1:0-3934 GCA_039936295.1 Gemmatimonadaceae bacterium | reverse complement strand
CCCAACGGGTCTGGCAAGACAACGCTACTGCGACTGCTGCTCGGTGAGCTGACACCGGATTCCGGAACGATTCGAATCGGCACCGGACTGCAGATCGCATACTTCGATCAGCTGCGCGAACAGCTGGAACCAGATCGAAGCGTGATCGACAGCGTCGCTGACGGCGCCGAGTTCGTCGAGATCGGAGGCGCGCGGAAGCACGTGCTAGGGTATCTGCAGGACTTTCTGTTTTCACCAGATCGTGCACGGGCACCAGTCCGCGCACTTTCCGGCGGCGAGCGAAACCGCCTGCTGCTGGCGCGGCTCTTCACGCAACCGTTCAATTTGCTCGTGATGGACGAGCCGACGAACGATCTCGACATCGAGACTCTGGATCTGCTGGAAGAGCTGCTGCTTGATTTCGGCGGTACGCTTCTCGTAGTGAGTCACGACCGCGCCTTCCTGGACAACGTCGTAACAAGCACGCTTGTGTTCGAGGGAAACGGTCACGTGGGAGAGTACGCGGGCGGATATACCGACTGGCTCAGGCAGCGACCCGTGCCTGAGCGCGTGCAGAACACTACGACGCCAAAGCGCGTTGCAACAGCGATTGCTTCGTCAGCGGCACGAAAACGCAAGCTCACATACAAGGAAACGGCCGAGTTGGCGTCGCTTCCTGACGAAATCGACAGTCGAGAACAGGAGCGCGAGCAGATCTACGCGTCGCTCGCCGACCCGGTTTTCCTGCGCGATGGCACTGCGGTCGCGCAGGCCAAAGCTCGGCTCGCGGCATCGGACAACGAGCTCACCGTTATGATGGGTCGGTGGGAAGAACTGGAGACGATCGCGCGCGAAGGCTAGCGCGCGCTACTTGATCGCGGTCAGTACTCGCGTGGGCGGATAGATCCACGGCGTGAAGCCACGCAGCTTGACTTCTCTCATTCCCGCGTCACGCAGGTTCTGCGCGTAGGTCTTCACGTGCGCTATGTCGATGATTCCGACACGCCCGCCCGGCTTGAGCACGCGCACGATTTCACGAATCGCCTTCTGCCGCTCCTCATCGCCCTTGACGTTGTGAATCGCGAGACACGACACGGCGACATCCACGCTCGCGTCGTCCAGCGGCAGCGCTCGCATGTCACCGTCTCTCACTTCGACACGATCGGCGACGCCCTCGATGTGCGCGTTCTTCATTGTAGCGACGGAAGAGTTGCTCTTCTGGTCTACCTGCGACCATAGATCGATACCGATCGCGCGACCGCGTGGCAGGCGCTTTGCCGCGCCGATCAGCAGGAGACCGTGACCGCATCCGACATCCAGAACCGTCTCGCCTCCTGCGAGCGCCATCCGATCGAGCAGGCGGTCGCGCGCGCGCAGCTTGCCCCACCGGCTGCTCCCCACCATCAACAGCGATCCGACGACAAGTGCCCAGCCAGCCCAGAGCAGCGTCGAAACTATCGCAACGTGCTCTATCACCGCGACGTCGGGAAGGAGATGCCCCACGACAAGCCCGAGTACGATCGCGACGATACCGATGACGGCCATGGTCCGGATCACCCCCGGTGCGTCCAGACCGTAGTCTGCGTGTTCGGTGCTGCGATTTGCGGAATCGTTCATCGTGCTGCCTCCAGTCGCTGCGTAAAGCTACCGCGACAATTGCTGCACGTCCATGAACGCAGTAATCAGGCCGCGACCGCCATCTCTTCCTGAACGACTCTCGCCACACAGTACTCGTTGCAGCGTATCCTGCGCGGGCATCTGAGGCAATCACGCCGGATCTTCTCGGGATACAGAGCCCGATTGGCGATTGCATATCCGGCGCTCTCGAAGAACCTTGGCGTCAGAGTAAGCGCGAAGAGCTCCTCGATTCCGCGCTTGCGGGCAAGCCGCTCCACGGCAGCAACGATCGAAGTTCCCAACCCGAGCCCGTGGGCCTCGCGCGCAACTGCGACAGAAGCAACTTCCGCGAGCGACGGCGAATACTCCTTAAGCGCGCCGCATGCCATCACCGTTCCGGTTGCATCGACCGCTACCACGAAATCATGCAGCGTCATCCGCACCGACTCAGCCGAGCGGTACAGCATGATCGCCTCCGCAGCGTAGCCATTCACGAGCGCGACAATTCCTGCAACATCGCTTTCGCGCGCTAACCGGAATTCCGGTGCGACGATGATATCGGGAGTCATCGCAGCACTTCTTCCAGGCACTCGAGCCCTTCCTTCAGCTCCTCGCGCGTCATCACAAGCGGCGGCAGTAGGCGAAGCGTGTATTCTCCCGCCGAAAGAATCAGAAGTCCCGCGTCCATCGCGCGCTGAACCACGCCCGCGGCTGGCTCGACGATGTCCATTCCCCACATGAGTCCCATACCTCGCACGGCGCGGACGCGGCCGGTGCGGAGCTTGATCGCGTTCAATTCCTCACCCACCCATTCACCGTTCTCGCGGACTTGCTCGAGCAGCGCAGGCTCAGCAACGCGCTTCACAACATGTAGCGCTACACTCGCGACGAGCGGACCGCCGCCAAAGGTTGTACCATGGTCGCCAGCGCTCATCACTGCGGCGATTTCGGCGCTCAGCAACACCGCGCCCATCGGGAGTCCGCCGGCGATCGGCTTTGCCAACGTTACCATGTCCGGTACCACACCAGTCTGCTCGTACGCAAACAGAGTTCCCGTGCGCCCGAGCCCGCATTGAATCTCGTCGAATATGAGCGCGATGCGTCGCTCGTGCGTGATCGCGCGCAGCTCGGCGAGCAACCCGCGGTCAATCACTCGCACTCCGCCCTCGCCCTGCACCGGTTCCACGATGACAGCAGCGACCGTCCGTGCATCCAGCGCCGAGTCGAGATCCTCGATCGTACGCTCGACGATCGATATTCCGGGCGCGAGCGGAAGGAATGGCGCCTGATACTTGGCGCGGTCCGTCGCCGCGAGCGATGCAAACAACCGTCCGTGGAACGCACCGCGCAGCGAGAGTATGCCGGTTTTCTCACCGGAGATGCTGCGGCCGAACTTGCGCGCGAACTTGAATGCCCCCTCGTTCGCCTCTGCGCCTGAGTTGCAGAAGAACACCGACGATGCGAACGAGTGATCGACGAGGAACTGCGCCAGTTCTTCACCTGGACGCGTGCGGTACAGATTGGACGTGTGGATCACGCCCGTCTGCACTGAATCCATGATCACACGCGCGATCCCGGGATCGTTGTAGCCAAAGGCATTCACCGCGATTCCGCTGCCGAAGTCGAGGTATGCCTTGCCGGCGCCGTCGTACAGGTACATACCGTCGCCGCGGACGATCTCCATCGGAGGACGCTTGTAGGTGCCGAGCAGCGCCGGCTGGGCGGGAATTGTGGGAGTGTTGCTCACTGGCTCGTTTGGAAGCTGCATTACCGGCAAGGTCATGGTCGTCACTTTGCGCCTACCGTTGCAAGTGTAATGAACGTCCCGCGCTCGGAATCCCCGAGCGCGCCAATGTCGGCGATCCGCACCGACCGAACACCGCCAGCCAGCGCAGCGTGCGCCGCTTCCAGTTTTGCTGCCATGCCGCCAACCGCTACGCCAGATGCTACCAGCGCGCGTGCTTCATCCACGTCTAGCTGGTCGATTACGTTTCGCGACGCATCGAGCACTCCTCCGACATCGGCGATGAGCAGCAACTCGTCAGCGCCGAGCGCCGCTGCTATCGCAGCGGCAGCGTCGTCACCGTTCACGTTGAGCGCTGTACCCGGTGTTTCTGCACTCGCTGCAAGCGGCGAGATTACAGGCAGCAGGCCAGCAAGCCACAGTGTTTCGATCAGCGAGCTGTTGATGCGCACCGGCATTCCCACGTAGCCGAACTCGGATATCCCGAGTGGTGCCGCGGAGATGAGCGCCCCATCCTCGCCGGAGATGCCGACCGCTGCGGCTCCGGCGGCGTTGAAGCGCGACACCAGTCGCTTGTTCACAACACCAGAAAGC
>JBDTIP010000112.1:0-20206 GCA_039936295.1 Gemmatimonadaceae bacterium | reverse complement strand
ATGCTGGTGATACGGATCCAGTGAGAACTGGCCGTAGCCATCCAGCCGACCACTGAAGCCGGTAGAGCTTATCCCGGCCCCGACTGTGGCGCCGATACTGAAATAATTACTGAACGGGAATGCGATTGCCGCCCCCGCCTGGAGTGCAGTAGGATTTCCGCCGAGTACATCCAGGCGAAGCGATGGTATGTATGAAACGGCGACCGCGACCTGCTGAGTCTGGGCCGAAACGACGCTCGCGGAGGCCGCGGACGCGGAAAGAAATACTGCGGCGAACATCGCCGCGCGGGAAATCGTCACTGTTTGTTTTCCTCTTGCGTTGATATGCCTGCATAAGAGGCACAATCGAATGTCAGTACAATCTGGTCAACGGACGCGTGCGCGCCACAATGCCAATGTATAATCGAAGATCGACATGGCCGACAACACCGCGATCGCGATGATCAATCCATACGTCGCGGCCGGCTCCAGCAGTACGGTGATCAGCGTCGCCAGCTGGAGCACGGTGACCGCCTTGCCGAGCAGCCTCGCACGGAATGTTACCGGCCGCAGCCACGGAATGATCCGCGCGACGATGAATCCGATCGCAGTCGCGATGTCACGCGATATGAAGATGAAATACTGGCCAGTGCCAAGCAAACCATTTACCAGGTACGCGGAAATGGCGGCAAGTACGAACAGCCTGTCGGCGATTGGATCCAGCAAGGCGCCAATGACACTGCGCTGGTTCGCCAGACGCGCGACCAGCCCATCCAGGAAGTCAGTGAGAGCGGCCGCGGCGATGAGCACTATCCTCGTTGGCGTGTCGTTGATAAGCACGAACGCGACTGCCAACGCCATCCTCGATAGCGAGATCACATTCGGTACGTTCCACAACCGTGTGCTCCGGCTCATGGCGAATTGTATCAGAGCGGTGCTCGGACTGCCAGCAGGCTCCAGGTCCAGGTACCCAGCCTCGGGCTCCGAGTCGCGGGTTGCGAGCGGGGCAACCACTCTCTAGCTTCGCGCGATGCTCTCCACTTACCGGGTGCTTCTGGCCGCGTACTTCGGGCTCGGTGCGGCGATAGTGCTCTGGAACATCGCAGTGGCGAGTCGCATCCTCAACGTACGGAGGTCGCCATCGGTTTCGACGATCACGACCGCGTTGGCCGCGTTGCTACTCGTTCCAGCGCTCGTCGTCGCAGTGTCAGCGGCATCGATGGTGTATGGGCACGCAATCCAGCCGGTAGCATGGCTGTGGCCAGCCGTCACTGTCTTGTTCGTGATGCAGGCCGCAGCAGCGCTCTCGCGCGGGCGCGTCGGAGCCACGCTTGGCGTTCCAATTCTCGCTTACGACGGCATCATCGCGATTGTCGCAATGGCGCGCTACATGAACTCTATCGGCATCGCACCGCCGTATTTGTCGCTAGTGTTGTCAGCCTCGCAAGCAGATGCACTTGGCGTCGTCGCGGGCTCGGCGGCGCTGTCGCACGCGACGTGGCTGCTGGCCCCGATGTTCTCTCCGGCACTCCCGTCTCGGTCACGACTGCGCACAACGGTGCGGTACGTACTCACACTTGGAGCGAGTGTCGCGACCGCACTGATACTCGTCGAGCTGCCTGGCGCGAGCGAAACAATCAGCAGCTATTCTCGATATGAGCACGATGTCCTCACTGCCCGTACCGGCGGCGACTTCCAATTCGGCCTAAAGATCTTCCCCGACCTCCGCGGTGCGCCGCCTCCAGTCGCGATCGTCAACGATCTGCAGCTCAGCGACTCGCTCGGCGTGGACGGGATCTCGGTCGTGGTGGATCCAGAGGCTGCGACGGGAAAGGCGCTTGATTCGCTGGCTCGCACGATCGACAAGGTTCGGGACGACAGCACTGTGCTCATTGTCACGCTCGGCTATTCGCGGAATGCACGCAGCGACCTGAACCGATCGCGCGCAGCGTTTCTCGGGCAGCGCGTGGCCGACGTCAACCGGCTGGCGCGCGCACTCAGGCCCAACATTCTCGTTCCCGCATACGAGCCCTACGGCGAAGGAGCACGCGCGCTGGGCGTGCGCCCCCCCGAATTCTGGATTGACTTCATCACGCGCTGCGCCATAGTCGCGCATCACGTCAATCCCAACATTCGCATCGCAGTCGCCGCTGCAAGCTATGGTGCCAGGGACAGCGTAGTCTATCGCTGGGCAGCGAGCCGCGGATCGCCAGTCGATGTGGTCGGTTTTTCGTTGATGCCTGGTTTCGACGGAGCAACCTCGCTGGACACACATATCCGCATCGCGCAGCGCTGGCTACGCGCCACCCCACGGCCCAAGCCGCACTGGGTGCTCGCAGCAGGCGGCTACCCGGTAGCACATGGAGAGCTCAGCCAGCTACTGGCGCTCCGAGGTGTACTGGCGTGGGCGACCTCCGAACCTGCAGTGCGCGGCGTCGTGTTCACCGACGCCGGCGACTACGATGCGCAACGCGGCCTCCGCGCACCAGATGGCCGCTTCAGGCCGGCCCTGAACGAACTGGTAAGGTCAATCACCGCGGAGCACGAATCAGCGAGTCAATGAATTGATGAGTCGCCGCGTATTCCAACATGAATCGCGCAGCCCCATGAAACGAATGCTCCCCCGAGCCTGCACCATGCCGCTTATGGCGCTTGTGGCACTTGTGGCCCTTGTTGCATCAACGAGCGTCACCGCGTGCGCGGCATTCAGCGTGCTGCCTGTCCGATCGCAGATGCACGAGTTGAAAGTCGGGCGCGAGCAGCGCGAGTATATTCTGCACGTGCCACGATCGTACAGTAGCGCTCAACCAACTGCGTTGGTGATTCTGCTGCACGGCCACGGCGCGCGCGCGCAGACGTTCGAGGCATCTACGGGGATGAGCGGGAAGGCAGACAGGAAGGGTTTCATCGTCGCCTATCCGCAAGCACTCGGTTCGCCGAGCGTCTGGCACACCGGCGTGGATGGAAGCATTTCGGTCGATGACGTCGCATTCATTCGAACTCTGATCGGCTCGATCAGCTCAGGCTACAACATCGATCCAGATCGCATTTATGTCGCAGGCCATTCGAACGGCGCTTTCATGGCTTACCGCGTCGGATCCTCGCTATCAGAGCAAGTCGCGGCGATAGGCATCTCTGCTGGCTCGATTGGCAGGATCACTCCGCGCGGCGACACTCTGCGTATTGCAAAACCAGCTCATCCAGTCTCGGTCATCGCGTACCACGGCCTGGCGGACAATACCGTTCCATACAACGGCGGCAAAGAGGAGGATGGCCCGCGCAGAATAGTCGCAGCGCCGCAGTCGATCCAGTTCTGGGTACAGAGCGATGGTTGCGACGTCACGCCTGTTTCGACCGTCATGAATGACGGCAACGTCAGGCGTGACGATTACACCGGCTGCAAGGACGGCACAGAGGTCACGTTCTACATAATTCGGGACGGGACTCACAAATGGCCCGGCGACAAGGAGCCCTGGTGGCACTTCTGGGGCCACTCCGGAAGCGAGCCTTCGGCGACGGACGAGATGTGGACGTTCTTCCAGGCGCATCCAAAGCAGCGAGATAGCGTCGCCGCTGGAACGCACTGATAATCAGTACGACTGCGCTCGCCTAACGAACCGGCGTTGCTTCCCCACGCACGACACCTTCGACAACGCGTGCCGGATCGAAGTATAGCTGTGCCAGTCGCTCGATGTCGCGTGCCGTGACCCGCTCCACGCGAGATGGATACGCCTCCAACTCGAACAAGCCTTTACCGAACAGCCACGTGTCGACGATATCAATGAGTACCGCGCCGCCGCTCTCCTGCCTGATATCGTGCATGCCAAGCATGTATCTCTTTGCGCGACCAAGCTCGCCGTCGGTCACAGGTGATTCACGCAAAGTCTTGAACTGGGCGAGAAGCGCATCGCGCGCTTCGGTTTCGCGCTCAGGACCAGTCGCGATGTAGGCCAGGAATGCCCCGCCCAGTCTGTGCTCGCTGCCAAATGCGTGTACGGTGTATGCAAGCGATCGCCTGTCGCGCAATTCTTCGAAAAATCGTCCACCCAGCCCACTGGCGATCGACGACAGTACGCGTGCAGCAAAACGCATTTCATCCTGCTGACCTGGGGACGGGAATCCGAGAACGAGCGCGGTCTGTGTCTTATCGCGGACGACCAGGCGTTGCGGTGCATCCCGAGGCCAGACGGGAATTGGCAACGTTCCGCGCTCAACGCGTTCGATTTCGCTGAACTCCGTAGCGACGGAATTCGCGGCCGTCTCAGGATCGACATCGCCGGTTATCGCAATGACGAATGGGGCGTTTAGCAGCCTGGATTGGTACCATTCCCGTACGGCCGGCCAGGTCAGCGCGCGCAATGACTCCTCCGTACCACCGGCCGGTATCGAGTACGGATGACCTTCATACGCCGCTTCGATAGCAAGGCGTAGTGGATAGCGGTACATGTCATCACGCAAGCGTGCAGCGTCTGTGATCATGGCTGCACGCTCGGTCTCCAGCGCGTCGTCGGAGAGAGTTGCGTGCTGGACTACATCGGCCAGCAGTGTAACAGCGCGCCCGATATTGGCCCGCGGAACCGACATCGACCACCCGAAGGATTCCGATCCCACCGAAGCAGTTATGCTGCCTCCGAGCAACTCCGACTCTTCAGCAACCTGGAACGATGAGCGCGATGTGGTTCCACGCGCAGCGGTGCGCGCCGCAAGCGCACTGATACCGGCACGGTCCGGAGGCTCGTACGCCGAACCGCTGGCGGCGTACACGCCAATATGTGTGATGGATGCATTTGCACGTTTCCGGACTAATACAGGTATCTCGGAGGCAAGCTCGTAAACGTGCACTCCTGCCTCTGTGCGAATGAACTTTGCTACCGCGCGAGTGCGCTCGGGCTCCGGGCCTGCTGGTGTCGCTTTCTCCAGGAGAACGGAAGTACCGCTCCCAAGCATCTTCCAGAATGCATCCGCGCTCTCAGCGATCACGGCCGAGCTGTTGGGCCGATACACTACCGCTCCAGCGCTGTCCTCAGCGAGGTGCCGACGCGCTACATATGTCACCGCAGCAGCATCCGCTCGCATGAATGCATCGTAATGCTCCTGTCCCTTTTGCCAGCCTCCGACTGATTCCCACTCAGCGAGATAGGCGGCCTGCCCCTCGGTCGTCTCGAGATGGCGCGCCCAGCGCGACATGAACAACTGCTGTGCGCGACGTACTTCCCCTGCCGAGACTTGGCCGGCGCGCAGCGCGGCGACCTCGCTCCACATCGCGCGCGCAGCTTCCATGGCCGTGGTCGGATTGCCCTCCGACGACACCACAAACACGCCGACTTCCGTTGGAGAATAGTTGTACGCACCGACACTTCCAGCCAGTTTGCGATCGCGTACCGCGCGATACAGCCGCGACGCACGTCCACTTCCGAGGACCGCCGCAACAAGATCCAGTACAGGGGAATCGGGGTGTTGATTGGGTACTCCGTTCCATCCGATCTCGGCATGCGTCTGCTCAACGTCGCCGCTCAGCTCGCAGTATCGCCGCCCTGCATGCGATGGCTCCGCAGGTCCCGGCGAGCGCACTGGCACTCCGGCCGGAATGCCGCCGTACAAGGCTCGAACGCGCTCGAGAGCCACGCACGGATCGACGTCGCCGGCAATCGCGAGCACTGTGTTTGACGGTGTGTAGAAGTTCCGATAGAAGCAGTTGACATCGTCGCGACGCAGCTTGCGTAGCTGATCAGGCTGCCCGATCCGCCAGCGGCGGATCCGGTGTCTGTCGTGCAAGAGAGCGTACAGTGTCTCGGTCGCAACGGCGCCTGCGTTATCCTGCTTGCGCATCGCCTCCTGAATTATGACCTCGAGTTCCTTGGCGAGCGCGTCTACTTGGATCGCCGAATTGGCGTATGCATCTGCCTGCACGGCCAGGCCATCATCGAATCCGCGAGATGGAAGCACCGCGTAATAGCTCGTGTGATCGTAAATGGTATGCGCATTCAGATAACCGCCAGCCGCCTTCGTAGCCTTGGCAATTTCTCCTACCCCGTACCGAGCGGTGCCCTTGAAGTACATGTGCTCCAGCACATGGGCGATGCCGACAACGTCATCAGTCTCATCGAAATAGCCTGCCTTCACGTAAGTGTTTACAGCAACCACCGGTGCAGCGTGGTTCTCGTATACGAGAACCGTCAGCCCATTCGGCAGTACTGTGCGTGTTACGACATCGGGATCGATGAACGAGCTCATGTGGTTGCGTATCGTTAAATGAAAAGCTCGGCCGCAGACTTCGTGCGGCCGAGCATCGCTGTCGTGCTGCCATAGCGTGGCGAGTGCTCAGTCACGGTTTGGCTGGCGTTACCGCGGCGTCACCGGAGAAGTTGCCGACGGTTGCGCCGCGCACGCCGACCACGTCCCCTGACCAGCGCGAGAGAGAAACGCCTGCGCATCGGCGGTGCGGTTCATCCCCATCAGCGCGCAGCCCAGATAGCCCTGCGCCGCGCTGTCGTTGGGCGCCAGCTGTACCGCGCGAATCAGGAAGTTGCGCGCCAATGACGGATTGCGGGTAGCGAGCAAAAAGACGCCCATCTCGCGTTGCGCCGGCTCATAATCCGGCTGAAGACGGATTGCGGTAACGAGCTCCTGCCGCGCCGTGTTTATATCGGGCGGGTTGTTCTGCCGCGCAAGCCGCGCGAGGAAGACGTGCGGCGCAGCCTGGTCAGGATACTCATGCGTGATCGCACCGAACGCTCCCAACGCAGCTTCCGTGCGGCCCGTCTCCATGAGATTGATGGCGCTGCCCATGTCGTTGTCGAAATGGGAGCGACCAAAGGTGAAGTACGCAGCGATCGCAGCGACGATGATCAATGCGACGCTGCCGACGGCCGCGATCGCGGACAGTGAAAAACGTCGGCTGCGAGGTGCATATTGCGCAACAGGCGCCAACACCGGCTCGGGGATGTCAGGCGGTGGCACGACCGGCCGATCAGCGGTCCGCGCACCACCTGGCGCGTATGGAGAAACTGGTGCCTGACCGCTGGCTACAGCTGATCCCGGGACCTGGTCGACGATACGAACGAGTTCATTGTAGCCCGCGCGCGCGAATCCGACATCGGTTAGCGTCGGTTTGTACGAGATGTCAGCACAACGGCTTCGCGCATCCCAGAAGCTTGCGAGCGCGTTGGCCTGTTCGAGATTCAGCACGCCGCGCTGGCGCAACTCTCGAACGAGATCCTGACCGGACAGGGTGGATCCGCCGAGCAGCGCGCGCATTGTAGACTCCGCGACCGCCCAGAGCTCCATTATGTCTGCGGCCGCGTCTTCCGGCCCTCGAATCTGGTCGAGCCGGCCATACACCGGCCGAGCGCCGTTCAGCGCCGCTTGTGCGGCGGACTGATCCGATGGCGTCACCTGTCGATACGCAGCAGTCCCGCCGTAGCGCTTCCCTTGATGAAGCTCTCCGGGTCGCGCCATGAAATCTCGACCCCGGTCTTGCCGTAACCGCGCCGCGCTTCGGTGGCCATGTACTGGTCGATTGGAAGCCCCGCGGCCTTCTGGTCTCTCATCTGCTGCACAATCTCCTCCCAGGTGCCTTGATACGTGTGCCCACCACTCTCGATCCTGTGATGAGTTACAGGCAACTCTTGGACCTCGGACACAGCTTCAGCACCGGAAACAGCCCCGGAAACAGCACCGGAGCCAGTTCCTTTGACAGCTCCTTCGACCAGCGAATTGAGCAGGGTGCCAAACATCTCCATCTGGCCACGCGCGGCCTGCTGATCGCGCTCCATGGCACGCGCCTCGATCTCTGCGAGCATGTCGTCGATATCGTCCGGTTCGCCGGCCAGCTCCTGAATGCGGTCTTCCCACGGTTTCAGTTCCGGATCGCCGTCCGGCAGCTTGAAGATGGACTTCTTGAGCTCAATCAACCGCCAGATGCCGAGTTCGTCCCAATGATCGTCGGGGTTGGACTTGTCGAGATGGTACAGTGCGGCCTCGTAGTCGCCGCGATCGTAAAGGATGTTACCGAGGTACACGCGAGCTTCCACGTGATCCGCATCGAGGCGCAGCGCCGAGCGGAGAGTGACGATGGCCGCTTCGTCCTCGCCCAGTCTGTGCTGCGCGTAGCCGACGCATGACACAGCCTCCGCACTCTCGGGCGCGTTCTGGACTGCTATTTCGAAAAACTCCCGCGCGGGCTCAATCATCCCTTCACGGAACAACGCACGGCCGATCTGCAGCATCAGATCAAGATCGTCCGCGTAGCCAAGATCGAGCGTGCGCCGGAAGCACGAAAGCGCCGCGTCTCGCTGGCCAAATTTGAGGAGTGTCTCGCCTATGCCGGCCAGTGCGTCTTCATGGTCCGGATCCAGCACCAGCGCTTCTTCGAATGCACGGCGTGCCCACGCGAAGTCCTCGCGGGCATGATGAGCATACCCCACGCCGATGTGCAACTCGACGGCGCTGGGATAGAGTGTTAGACCTTCGCGGAGTACTGCTAATGCCTGATCGTATTCTCCTTCGTTGTATAACTGGTGCGCGCGTTCGTCATATTCTTCGGACGAAAGGAATGGGCTGGGCATCCGGCACACCTCCCTCGATCGGATACGTTGCTGTCGTATTCTACTCGGCGACACATCATTTGTTCAACTGCTCACCGCGTAATATTGAGCGCGGACCGCAACTCCGAAATACACAATTTTTCTTAAGACTGCGGCGGCTGAAGTACCAGCGGCGTTCCTGGCACCGACCTGTTAGTATTAGAGTCTCGGCTTTTCCACGTGGGTTATAACAGCCAAACTTGCCGCCGGCCGTCACGTCACCACCGCCGCGCGAGCCGCTTGGGTAAAGCGCTTCCACTCGCCGGACGCCAGGCACTCGTCGATAGCGCCGATGCACGCATCCAGCTCGTCGTCACGGGTGTAAAAGTGCGGCCCTATTCTTATCCCGGCGCCTACGCGGTAGTCGACGATGATATTCCGGGCCAGAAGGAATTGCGCAACCTCGTGACCGTGCGGCACATCGAACGCCACAGTACCACCGCGCTCCGCTGAATTGCGAGGAGCGTGCACGCGGTAACCACGCGCGTCAGCCGCCGCGACTAGCCATTCCGTCTGCCGCACAGACTTAGCGCGAATCGCCCCGACCCCGGCTCGGCCAACGATCTCGGGTCCGGCGCTTGCGGCAAACAGCGCCGGAATCGCAGGCGTGCCTGTCAACCAGCGCTCTATTCCCGCGGCGTAGTCCATCTCCTGCTCGAAAGCGAACGGGTGCACGTGCGCCTGCCACCCGGTCAGCGCAGGCTCCAGCGAAGCGCGCACTGCCGGCGACACGTACAGAAACGCAGCACCCGGGCCGCCGCAGAGCCACTTGAGCACGCCGCCAGTGAGAAAATCGACTCCGGAGCACCCGACATCCACCGGAATTACACCGACCGAGTGGTATCCGTCCAGTGAAACGAGCGCACCAACGGAGTGCGCATGCGCACAGATCGCATCGGCGTCCATTATGAACGCCGACTTGAACAATACGTGAGACACCGAGACGAGACGAACGCGCTCGTCTATCGCAGCAAGAAGCCGATCCGTGTCGATACTGAGTCCGTCATCCGACGGAACGACCACGACGCGCGCGCCAAGCCGCGTCGCGAGTTGCTCATAGGCGTAGCGCACAGACGGAAAATCGAGCTCCGTCATCACCACTGTATCTCGGTCGCCGGTGAATTCCATCGCTGAAAGCACGATGGACTGCGCTATCGATACATTCGGCTGCATCGACACCGACCGCGCCTCGGCGCCAATGAGCGGAGCAATCGTGTCGCCCACACTTACCGGCATGTCCCACCACCCATCCGCCCACGCGCGAACTCCGCGCTCAGCCCAGTCATTCGCGTACTGCGCGAGCCGCTCTGGCACTGCGCGCGGCATCGCGCCGAGCGAGTTGGATACCAGGTAATTGCATCGCTCCAGAATCGGGAACTCGTCCCGAAACGCAAGCAGTTCGTCGGTCGCAACACCCTGCATGCTAGTTACCCTTGGTCGATCCCTTGAGAGAGCGCTCGCGAATCGGGCGGAACTCCGCATCCGTGTTCCATGTCGGAATCGTTGCCGCGTTCGCCAGCTGGGTTCCGAAACGGTAGACGATGTCGGCAATTTGCGCCGTTCCTGTGAGGGGCCATCGTGGATCGAACTCGTCCGATGGCTGATGATACCGCTTCGAGACGAATTCCTCTTCCTGCGCCTTTCCCCAACCGGCCGGCTTCCCGACAAAATCAGTTCCGGCAGCAATCGTGGTCGACGGAATTCCAACGCGTGCGAACGAGAAGTGATCCGAACGATAGAAGTATCCGGCCTCAGGATGATCGTCCGGCGAGATCCGCATGCCCTGTGCTTTCAGCAGCGCCGCGATGGCGGGACCGAGCGAGCTCTTGTTGTCGCCCATCACCGTGAAGTCGCGCACCGGCCCCTGAGGATTCGCCTCGTCGACATTAAGATCAGCAATTATGTCGCGCGCCGGCACAGGCGGGTGCTCGCCGAAGTATTGTGATCCGAGAAGCCCGGACTCTTCTCCGGTTACGAGGGCGAAAATCTGCGACCGCTTGGGTTTCGCCGGCGCACGCGCTGCCGCGTGTGCTACAGCGAGAATCGCGGCGACGCCGGATGCGTTGTCGTAGGCACCATTGTATATCGAGTCCCCATTGACGGCGGGGCCGATGCCGAGATGATCGTGGTGCGCACTGTACACTACGTATTGCGACGCGAGCTTCGGATCGCTCCCGCTGACAACGCCCACAACGTTGTTCGCTGACATGTGCGCGACTCTGTTCTTGAACGACATGTCAATCGTTATTCCCGTCGCTACGGGTTTGAATTGGCGCGTGTCGGCCTCCTTCACGAGCTGGCCCAGATCGAGGCCTGCCTGCTTGAGAAGAGAAGCGGCGACGTCGTGCTGGATCCATCCCCGCACACCGATTGGCGCGGGAGCACCGGCCGGACGCGGAAGCATGCGATGCTCTGTCGAGTTAGAGCCAACCACGACCTGCCACGGATATCCGGCTTCGTACGTCGTGTGAATCACGAGCATACCTGCGGCACCCTGACGCTCGGCCTCTTCGTACTTGTACGTCCAGCGTCCGTAGTAAGTCATGGCCTTGCCACCAAACAGGTTCGGCTCGGCCGCTGTCGCCGGAGGATCATTCACGAGGACGAGCAGAATCTTGCCTTTGAGATTCTCACCCTTGAAGTCGTCCCAGTGATATTCGGGCGCCCTGGCACCGTAACCCACAAAGACGAGCTCGCCCTTCGCCTCGCTCGCCGGCGACGCGGAACCCGCCCAAACAACCACATCGCCAGTGGAATGAAGGGTCGCCGTCGCCTTTCCCGAGGCGGTAACTCTGATCGTCGCTGGATCGGCGGTCACCACGTCAATCGGAACTTTCTGGAAGTACGACCCATTGATCGCTGGCTGCACACCATAAGACTGGAGTTGTGCCGCAATGTACTGCTCGGCCAGCTCACCGCCCCGCGTCGCCGGCGCGCGACCCTCCAGCAGGTCGAGCGACAGGAAGCGAAGGTTCGCAGCGATCTCCCTCGTTGGCATTACGGTCGTGGCCGGTTGCTGGCCGACGGCAGGAGACGCCGCCACGCAGAGCAGCAGACCCGCGACACACGCTGGACGGAAGCTTGGCACGGTACTGAGTCCTCGTTTGATAGGTACGCTGTATTCTTCTATCGGTAAATTACCCGCAACACGACGCGGACGTAGCCACCGCGTCCGCCACAACAGAGGGCAATGGCCCCTTCACCGACAAGATCGATTTCCATCGGACCGAGACAAGTCGCAGCAATGGCCGCGCTCCAGATTGGCATTCTGGCGGTCGTTCTCGTTGCGACTCCATTCAAACCGTTCGAGCTCGACCGCTTCTTCGTGCCCAAGGAACTGGTGCTTCATACCACCGCGTTCCTGTGCGTGGCGCTGTCCGCTAGCCGGCTTCGCTCGCTGACGCTGGATCGGGTGGATTTCTTTCTCCTGATCTTTGCAGCGCTGTCTATCGTCTCGGCTGTACTCGCTCCCAACCGATGGCTGTCACTCCGATCGGTCGCGATCTCGCTTTCCGGGCTCGCCGTGTTCTGGTGCGCACGATCGCTCGCGGACCGCGGCCTGAAGCGGCCGATTATGGCCTTCATCGTCCTCGCGACAGTGCTGGGAGCTGCCACTTCACTGGCACAGGCATACGGAGTGGAAACCGACTACTTCACGCTGAGCCGCGCGCCAGGCGGAACGCTCGGTAACCGTAACTTCATCGCCCACATCGCCGCTGTCGGCGTTCCGTTACTGCTCTGGTACGCTGTCACAGCGAGGCGGATCATTGCGGTGACGCTCTGCGCGATTGGTGCCGCAGTACTCGCCGCAGCGCTGGTAATGTCGCGCTCGCGCGCGGCGTGGCTCGCGTTGCTGGTTGCTGCGGTGTTGCTTGCGCTGCCAGTCTGGCGTGCAGCACGCCGAGTCCCTCATGCCGATGCCGGCAGGCGGCTGCTTGTTCTTGGAATATTCGCAGTTGCGGGCGTGGTGCTCGCCCTTGTACTTCCCAATCGGCTGAACTGGAAGAGCGAGTCGCCGTACTTGGACTCGGTGCGCGGTGTGGTCGATTACAACACCGGTAGCGGGCGTGGACGCGTACTCCAGTACCGAAATACACTGCATATGGTGGAGGCGCACCCGGTACTCGGTGTCGGAGCCGGAAACTGGCCGGTGTTCTACCCGCGTTTCGCGGCGCGATCCGATCCGTCGCTGCTGCACGACGACAACGTCACCGCAAACCCGTGGCCCAGTAGCGATTGGGCTGCGCTCGTAGCGGAGCGCGGGACGCTTGCGGTAATCGCTCTCGTACTCGCATTGATCGGCATAATAACCAACGCCTTCCAGTCGACCCGCGGGAGCACCGCGAACAATCCCGGCGCGCGCGACCCGTTCCTGCCAATAGCTCTCACTGCGACAGTGCTGGTCACTGCGGCTGTTGGTTCCTTTGACGCCGTTCTGCTCCTGGCTGCCCCCGCGCTTCTCGTCTGGGCGTCGCTCGGAGCGCTAGGCACGACCGGCCGCGCACGGTCAGAGCGGACGCTTTCGCCAGAGGGCGCGCGCGGTCTGACCGTCGCCTTTGCGATTCCGCTGCTGCTATTCGCACTCAGGAGCGCGGGCCAGACCGTGGCAATGCAGGCCTTCGGCACCGGGGACAAATTGAGCAGTGTCGACCGGGCGGCGATGTTCGACCCCGGGAGCTACCGCATCCAGCTCCGACTGGCCGTGCTCGGACTCGGGGAGCGCGGCTGCGTGTTCGCGCGGCCACACGCACAACGAGCCGCCGCAATGTTCCCCGCGGCCGGCGCCCCGCGAAGTATCCTGCGGCGCTGCGGCGAATCGAAGTAAGTCGGCGCAGCCCACCAGCAAGCCCGCGCCCGTGCGTCGCCGTGAGCTCGAAAATGGTTTAGATTTCGGAAGCCTGCATTGCGCGGACGCTCGCACCTTGCAGTGGCTCCGCTTTCCACCGCGCACCCGCCGCCCGCCGGCGTAGCTCCGCGCGGCAGTGCGCGACCGCACTAGGAAACACAAAAATGACGCACCCGAATTCGTTCGGATCCCGCGCGACGCTCTCCGTCGCTGGAAGCGACTACACCATCTTCCGCCTCGACGCACTGTCGTCGCCTTCCGGCGGAAACTCGGACCGACTCCCCGTCAGCCTCAAGATTCTGCTCGAAAATCTGCTCCGCAACGAAGACGGCGCATTCGTCAAGCACGAGGACATCCTCGCGCTCGCCAACTGGCGAGTGAAGGACAGGGCGGAAAAAGAAATCGCATTTAGAACTGCACGGGTACTGCTGCAGGACTTCACCGGAGTCCCGGCCGTCGTCGACCTCGCCGCCATGCGCGACGCGCTCGCCAAGCTCGGAGGCGATGCAACGCTGATCAATCCGCTCCAGCCAGTCGATCTCGTCATTGATCATTCCGTGCAGGTCGACGAGTACGGTTCCGAAGCGGCGTTCCTCATCAACGCCGAAATGGAGCTGCAGCGTAACCGCCAGCGCTACGCGTTCCTGCGCTGGGGCCAGACCGCGTTCCGAAATTTCCGCGTCGTTCCGCCCGATACCGGCATCGTTCACCAGATCAATCTCGAGTACCTCGCGAGCTGCGTCTTCACGCGCGAACTGGACGGTGAAACTGTCGCCTACCCTGACTCGCTGGTCGGTACCGATTCGCATACCACGATGGTGAACGGACTCGGCGTCCTTGGCTGGGGTGTCGGCGGCATCGAGGCTGAAGCCGCAATGCTCGGCCAGCCGGTATCGATGCTCATTCCCGAGGTCATCGGCTTCAAGGTGCACGGCAAGTTGCCGCCGGGCGCTACCGCTACCGATCTCGTGCTCACCGTCACCGAGATGCTGCGTAAGAAGAAGGTCGTTGGCAAGTTCGTTGAGTTCTATGGCAACGGACTCTCTTCGCTCTCGCTCGCCGATCGCGCCACACTCGGCAATATGGCTCCGGAATACGGAGCGACGATGGGCTTCTTTCCCGTTGACGCCGAAACGATCCGGTACCTCCGCTTCACCGGTCGCGATGAACAGACCGCGAAGCTGGTAGAGACGTACTGCAAGGAACAAGGGCTGTTCCGCACCGACGACATGCCCGAACCTGAGTTCACGGACACAATCGAGCTGGATCTCGCGACCGTGACGCCGAGCATCGCCGGTCCGAAGCGCCCGCAGGATCGCATTCCGCTGAACAGGTCGAAGGAGATGTTCCACGCAGCGCTGCACGGCGCGCTCGAGCTCGCGACGCCGTCCGGTGCAGCCGCAATTCTCAGCAGCGCCAACGCCGTCAGCGCACCCAACCAGCTCGCTTCTACAGTAGTCGGGACTGAAAACGGCGACCGCGACGATTCAGTGCGCGTCTCCATGAATGGCGAGGACTTCTCGCTGCGTCACGGATCGGTGGTGATAGCGGCGATCACGAGCTGCACCAACACCAGCAACCCAAGCGTCATGCTCGCCGCCGGATTGCTCGCGCGCAATGCGGTCGCCAAAGGCCTGCGCAGTCGACCGTGGGTGAAAACCAGCCTCGCGCCTGGGTCGAAGGTCGTCACCGATTACTTCAACGCCGCAGGAGTCACTGAGGCGCTCAACACGCTGCGCTTCAATACCGTCGGCTACGGCTGCACCACCTGCATTGGCAACTCCGGACCACTGCCGCAGCCAATCGCCGATGCAGTCGAATCCGGAAAGCTCGTCGTCGCGGCTGTGTTGTCTGGCAATCGCAATTTCGAGGGGCGCATCAATCCGATGACTCGTTTCAATTACCTGATGTCGCCGCCGCTCGTGGTAGCGTACGCAATTGCCGGCCGCATGGACATCGACTTCGACACCGAGCCGCTCGCCATCGGTAAGGATGGACCGGTATTCCTCCGCGACATCTGGCCCGCGCCCAAGGAAGTGGAGGACGAAATCCTGCGTAGCGTTCGCGCAGACATGTTCCGCAAGCAGTACGCGAACGTGTTTGAGGGCGACGAGACATGGCGCTCGCTTCCGATTCCGCAGGGCGATCTGTACGCATGGGAAGACGATTCGACCTATGTCAAAAACCCACCGTACTTCGAAGGCATGACGATGACGCCGCCCGGCGTGAAATCAGTGAAGGGTGCGCGCGCCCTCGCCATGCTTGGCGATTCCATCACCACCGACCACATCTCGCCGGCCGGATCCATTCCGGCGTCAAGTCCCGCGGGAAAGTGGCTCATCGCGCACGGTGTGACTACTAAGGACTTCAACTCGTATGGATCGCGACGTGGCAACCACGAGGTGATGGTGCGCGGAACCTTCGCGAACATCCGTCTCCGCAACGAGCTCGCGCCAGGCACCGAAGGCGGCTGGACCGCAATTTCGCCAGACGCCAAAGCGGTGACGATCTTCGACGCGGCGATGGAATATCAGAAGAACGGAACGCCGCTGGTAATCATCGCTGGCAAGGAATACGGCACCGGCTCATCGCGTGACTGGGCAGCCAAGGGTACGCTCCTCCTTGGCGTCAGCGCCGTAATCGCGGAATCATTCGAGCGTATCCACCGCTCGAATCTCGTCGGCATGGGAGTGATTCCGCTCGAGTTTATCAACGGTGACACGCGACAGTCGCTCGGCATCACTGGATTCGAAACCTTCGACATCGAGGGGATGAATGACGAGATGAAGCCGCATGCAAGCGTAACCATTCGCGCAACAGCTCACGACGGAACAGTTCGTACCTTCAAGGCCCAGTCGCGCATCGACACGCCAGAGGAGATGCAGTACTACAGGAACGGGGGAATTCTGCCCTACGTGCTCCGGTCGCTGATGCGCCGGTAAGGCTCGAGACAAAGCGAGCGAAAGTAGTTGGATGGGCGCCCTCAGCTTTCTCTGAGGGCGCCCTTTTTTTTGCGTCACTCCCATCTGTACCTACCCCGGCTCTTTCCGGCGCCGCGGTCCACCCTTTGCCATTAATGGCTCTAGCCTACCTTCAGGAGGAGCTCTGTGCGCCAGCGGACCCTACACATTGGATTAGCAAGCGCCATCGCCGCCATTCTGGTTATCGCGCCGATCAGCGCGTCAGCGCAAATGATGCCTGGTAACTATCGCGTGCTGGTCGACGGAATGCCGGCAGGGATGGCCTCTACCGTTGCCAACCTGCCTACCTCTCGCGTCGTCGTGACGCAGGATTCCAATCCCAACATCGCGTCCAGGCAGGTGGAGTCCAACACCCAGGAGCAAGTCACTCTGATGACCTCAGATTCCACACTCGTGTCAGCAATGCAGGGTTGGATGGCCGCGGACAACTCTGGGACCAAGAACACGGTTCAGAGAAAGACCGTAGAGATCGATCGCGCATCGGGAACCGGTCCAGGCTCGCATTATGTGCTGAAAGGGGCGTGGCCCACAAAGATCGAATCGGTTGGAGCGCAGACGGTGATCACGATCGTGTATCAGCGACTCGTACCAGTGACGTCATGACGTAGCCGCCGGCAAAGCGGTTCCCGGCTTCGCCGGCAACGCCACCCGGCACGGGATGCTGAAATCGCCTTACACTGGAATCGGCTTACCTTGACAGGCCCGCTCAGACAGTGTATCGTCAGTGCACAATCGTTGTCCCGTGGTGATTTGCCGCCTATTGCAGCCACGTTAAACAAATCGCTAAAAAGCATGTAAGCCCGCGGCCAAACGCGGGCTTTCTGTTTTCTGGAGACAAACTCCGCCGATTCGTTTGACGCGTGCTACACGCCGCGGCTGGGATGACATCATTCCGACGAGTCGAGCATGACAACCAAGGTCACCCTCCGAACACTCCACGCGCTTCGCGAGCGCCGCACACCGGCGGTGTTCATCACTGCGTACGACTACCCTACCGCGACCTTCGCTGAGCGCGCTGGCGTCGACATGATCCTGGTCGGCGACTCCGCGGCGATGACGATGATGGGTCTTCCCAACACGCTCGGTATCGGCATGGACGAGATGATCGTATTCGTTCGAAGCGTATGTCGCGCGGCCAGACGGAGCTTCGTCGTCGGCGATCTGCCGTTCCTCTCATACCAGCAATCCGATGAAGCCGCAGTGTTGAACGCAGGTCGCTTCATCGCAACCGGTTGCGACGCGGTGAAGTGCGAGGGCGGAGCGCGCATCGCCCAACGAGTGAGGGCGATGGTCGACGCGGGCATCAACGTCATGGGCCATCTCGGCCTCACACCGCAGAACATCGGCCAGTTGGGCGGCTACAGAGTGCAGGGAAAATCGCGAGCCGCCGCCGACAGGCTCGTGGAAGACGCACTGGCGCTGCAGGAAGCCGGCGCATTCGCGATTCTGCTCGAAGCCATGCCGGCCGTAACGGCCGCGTATGTGCGTGAGCGCGTCGATATCCTCGTCTACGGAATCGGCGCAGGACCACACGTCGACGGCCAACTCGTGATCTCACACGACATACTCGGCAATTTCGTCGGCGACATCGCGCCAAGGTTCGCGAAGCAGTACGGAAGCATCGGTGCAAAGATCGAGGAAGTATTCCGTACCTACGCGAGCGAGGTCCGCGCGGCACAGTTCCCAGCACCCGAGCAC
This sequence comes from Gemmatimonadaceae bacterium, assembly GCA_039936295.1. GTDB lineage: Bacteria > Gemmatimonadota > Gemmatimonadetes > Gemmatimonadales > Gemmatimonadaceae > Fen-1247. The sequence continues at coordinate 2,117 of JBDTIP010000112.1, read as the reverse complement.
TGCTATCCCATCGACGTCGCCGAGGAAGAGGCCATCGGGGCGTGCCTGATCAACGCTGACGCGCCGCACGTTTTGGGCGCTACCCTTCCCGCCCCGGCGCTGGCCGATTGATGGTCTGCCTTGCGCGGCCGCGGCCGCATCACAATATTCCATCCACATGCGCCACACTTTGCAATCCATCGGATTTTCGTGCGAGTATTACACCCGCTACTGGAGAAGCCCCCAGGAGTGGTATCGTCGCACACGGGTGCCTTGCTAGGATAGAACGCACGAGCAGCATTACCGAGTAGCGCTTTCGATAACACGCCCTGGGGATTTTCTCCCCGGGGCTTTTTGTTTCCCCTTCGTTGCATCCGAGGTTCGACATGCCCCAGCAAGCTCCTGAATACACCCTTGCGGCGAGATCCGCGTCCGGCACGGACGGCTCCCAGACGCGGCCGGTCTTCGTAACGCCGTCGGTGAGCGTCGGAGGCCGTGCGTTGATCGTCGCGGCCGGACCGTGCGCAGTGGAGGGAATGGAGATGCTCGTCGCAAGTGCGTGCCACGTTCAAGCAGCGGGAGCAACGCTCCTGCGCGGCGGCGCGTTCAAGCCGCGCACTTCGCCATACGCGTTCCAGGGATTGGGCGAGGAGGGCCTGTTAATGCTTGCCGCCGCTCGCGAGCAGACCGGCATGCCGATCGTCACCGAAGTCATGGACCCGAGGCAGGTCGGTCGCGTCGCGCAGGTTGCCGACCTGCTCCAGGTGGGCGCCCGAAACATGCAGAACTTCCCGCTCCTAGCCGAAGTTGGACGATCCGGAAGACCCGTTCTCCTCAAGCGAAGCGCGTCCGCCAGGATCTCGGAGCTGCTGCTGGCCGCCGAATACGTCATGGCCAACGGGAACGAGCGCGTGATCCTCTGCGAGCGCGGAATCAGGACATTCGAGACCGCCACGCGCAATACTCTGGACATCTCCGCTATTCCGGTTCTGAAACGAGAGACGCATCTTCCAGTCATGGTAGATCCGAGTCATGCTGGCGGTAGGGCTGAGCTGGTCGCGCCGCTCGCGCTTGCCGCGATCGCTGCCGGCGCGGACGGCCTCATCGTCGAGGTACACCCAACGCCGAGCGCAGCGCTTTCCGATGCGGACCAGCAACTGACCTTCGATCAATTTGCCAGCCTTATGCGAAAGGTCGCAATCATCGCAGCCGCGACCGGCCGCACGGTTGCACATCCATCGCTCCCCGCATCGACGCGCACGACCACGACGGAAATCAGACGCTGCGAGGTAGCAGCAGCGTGACTGTTGCGCGCGACTGCTACCGGGCGGAGTCGGCTAAAGCAGCCGACTTCACTTACATCTGCCGAGTTGCCCAGTCACCCTACCCACCCTACCGTCCGCTGCTCGTTCGATGGTGACGGAAACCGGTATTCTTGCGCGTTACCGCGAGCTACTACCGGTGACGCGAGCGACGCCGCACCTCTCGCTGGCAGAGGGCGATACGCCGTTGCTTGCCGTGCCGCGCCTTGCCGCCTGGGTTGGTATAGACGATCTGTATCTCAAGTATGAAGGAACGAATCCCACGGGATCGTTCAAGGATCGCGGCATGGTCGTGGCTGTCGCTCGAGCGCTCGAACACGGCGCCGATACGGTCGTGTGCGCGTCAACCGGCAACACATCCGCAAGCGCTGCCGCTTATGCCGCCAGGGCCGGTATCCGAGCTGTCGTCCTGTTGCCCGCTGGGAAGGTGGCGCGTGGCAAGCTCGCGCAGGCTGTCATTGCCGGCGCGACGGTCGTAACTCTTGAATGCAATTTCGATGGCGCCCTGTCCGTGGCGCGACAGCTCGCCAGCGAATATCGCGTTGCGCTCGTCAATTCCGTCAACCCTGATCGCATAGCCGGCCAGATGACCGCTGCTTTCGAGCTCTGCGACACACTCGGCGACGCACCAGAGGTGTTGGCGCTTCCCGTCGGGAACGGCGGCAACGTCACTGCGTACGCCGCGGGCTTTCGAATCTACCGTGAACGTGGCAGCGCTTCGCGCACTCCAATGATTATTGGAGCGCAAGCCGCAGGCGCCGCACCGTTTGTTCGCGGCGCCCCGGTTGAGAATCCGGAGACGATTGCGACGGCCAT
>JBDTIP010000111.1:0-14915 GCA_039936295.1 Gemmatimonadaceae bacterium | reverse complement strand
TTGCCGGCGATGCGTCGATACCGTTGCTGGAAAGCATTCTACTTCCGCGTGGCCTGCTGGCGCGCAAGGAAGATCCGATGACGCGCGCGAGCGCTGCGATGGCGCTTGGCAAACTTGGCTCGGAGCGTGCGCTGGATGCGCTTCGCAAGGCGGCTGGCGACAAGGAGATTGTTGTACGAAGTGCGGCCGCTCGCGCGCTGCGTGGAGGCTCATGACGTCGACAATCGCCGACGACGGAGAGCGGCAGGAAACCGCGCACACACGACGTGCCGGGCGGGCGTTGATCGTAGCGATCCATGCCACGACGCGCTCAATGAAACTGTACCCGCCCGAGCATCAGGCGGTGCAGAAGGCGTTGAGTGAGCTGGCAGCGGCCGCTGTGGAGAGTCGCAGCGTGGATTCCGAGCTGGAGTTGCGGGTGCACGGGGAATTCATCTTCGTGAATGGCACGCGTCTGCGGCTGGATCTCAGCAACTACGCAAGCTTTGGTCGCGTCCTCGAAATGTTCCGCGGGCCGGGCGTCGGAGTCGTGAAGATGTTACGCGAAGCGAAGCCGCGCGAATGGTTTGCGCTGCTTACTTTGCTTACCACCATCGGTGCGCGCGGCGAGGGCGACGCAGATGAGCTGGCCCAGAGGCTCGCAGTAGCCGGCGTCGACGCGTTCGAAGTCGCTGCCCATTCCGATGCGGATGAGAACGTTGAGGAGAAAGAGGTCGCGAAGGCCGCAGCCCGCCGCACGTATGCACAATCCGTCGCACTCACCAAGGACGTAATCAACTCGGTGAGAATGGGACGCGTGCCAAGCGCGAGAAAGATAAAGCGCGCAGTGCAGACAATCGTGGATGAGGTGCTGACCGAGGAAGCGTCGCTCATTGGACTCACCACCCTGCGCGAGTACGATGAGTATACGTACACTCATTCCGTCAACGTTTGCATCTTCGCCGTTGCGCTCGGGAAGAGAATCGGAATGACCAAGCTTCAGTTGTACGAGCTTGGCGTCGCGGCGCTGATGCATGACATCGGCAAGTCCCGAGTACCGACCGACCTGCTTCAGAAGTCCACGGCGCTGGATGAGGATGACTGGCGTCGCATCACGGCGCATCCGTGGCTCGGAATGCTGACGCTCTTCCAGCTTCGCGGGCAGCAGGAGCTGCCGTATCGAGCGATGGTTGTCGCACATGAACATCACATGAGGCGCGACTTCAGCGGCTACCCGCGCGTCATTCGTCCTCGTGCGCTGTCGATGACCAGCAAGATCGTATCCGTCGCCGACGCATACGATGCGGCTACCAGCCGTCGCTCGTATCAGACGAAGCCCTATCCACCGTCCGCGGTACTGCAGGAGATGCGTGACAATCCACTCCGCGGACTCGATCCCGTGGTGGTCAAGGCGTTCATCACCCTTCTGGGGATCTATCCGTCGGGCACGCTGGTAGTGCTGGACACATTCGAGCTCGCGGTTGTGCTCGCGGCGAACCCGGATCCGGAGATGCTGTCGCGTCCACGTGTGGTGATCGTGAGCGACGGCCGCGGAAACCTGTTGCAGCCGCCGCTCGAGACGGACCTTGCGGTGATCGGTGCGGACGGTCAGTTTGCGCGGACCATCATCAAGACTGCGGATCCGGAAAGATATGGCATCAGGGTTAGCGATTACGTCATCTAACAAAATCGACGAGCGGTTCGCCGAGCTCCGAGCCAGCGGGCGCAAGGCGCTCGTTTGCTACGCAACGGCAGGTCACCCTGACCGATTGCGCTCGATCGCGCTTTTGCAGGGCCTGGAGGATGCGGGCGCCGACATTATCGAAGTCGGGGTGCCTTTTTCAGACCCGTTAGCGGACGGCCCTGTCATTCAGGCCAGTTCGCAAACCGCGCTCGATGGCGGCATGAGCTTCAGCGGCGCGCTGGACGTGGTTGCGGAAGCGAGGCTGAGTATCCCCGTGGTGCTGTTCGGTTATCTGAATCCGTTCATTGCCGCTGGCGAAAGCTGCCTCGAGCGCATCGAGCGGGCCGGTTGCGATGGGGTTCTGATCACCGATCTTCCGGTTGGTGCCGATCCGGCTCTTGAAGCGAGATTTGCATCGAGCCCGCTTGCATTTGTCCGCCTGGTCGCGCCGACTACACCACTTGAGCGCATGAAGCTGATAGCACAGAACGGCAGCGGCTTCGTTTACCTCATCAGCAGGCTTGGCGTTACGGGAATGCAGCAGGATGTTGCGCCGCAACTCGGTCCGACCGTCGACAGGCTGCGCTCAGTTACAGATTTGCCGATCTGCGTTGGTTTTGGAGTGACAGACGCGCGTCAGGCAGCAGCAATCGCTTCGATTGCCGACGGAGTTGTCGTCGGAAGCGCGATCGTCAAGGCGGCTGGCGAGAGCGTCGACGCGGCTGTTGCGCTCGCTCGCTCGCTTCGCGCTGGCGTCGACAACACTATCTGACAATGCCTGACATCGTTTCGCTAAAGGGGATGAAGTTCCACACTCGCGTCGGTGTGCTTCCGCACGAGGCGCAACTGCCGCAACCGGTCGAAGTGGACCTCGCCGTCACGGTGGAAGAAAGCGTACGGCCGCCGAACGTGGTTGACTACGTCGCGCTCTTCGGCGCCGTGTCCGACGTGATGAGTGCCCGCCATATCGCCTACCTCGAGGAAGCCGCGGAGCGGGTCGCTGCCGCCGCGTTGCGCGTAACAGGCGTTCGTTCTGCGACTGTGTCGATCCGGAAGCCGCACGTGCCGCTTCCCGGACCGGTGGAGTTTGCCGAAGTGACGATCACACGTGGGCGAGATGGATGACATTGCCTTCGTCGCACTGGGCTCAAACATGGGCGAGCGCCGCCAGCATCTCATCGACGCCCTTCGCCGCATTTCCGCCATTCCCGGTGTCACATGTCTTGCCGCATCGACCATCGAGGAGACCGAACCACTCGGCCCAATGTCGCAAGGGCGCTATCTGAATCAAATGATTGCGCTCCGAACTTCGCTGTCGCCTCCCGAGTTGCTGGCCGCACTGGGGCGTGCCGAGGAGGAAGGTGGTCGCAGACGCACGACACGTTGGGGGCCGCGCACAATAGATTTGGACATCGTGAAATACGCCAGGACGTGCTGGAGTTCGCCCGACCTCCAGGTGCCGCACAAGGAAATAGACAACCGCGACTTCTGGCAGCGTGAGCTTGCCGAGCTCGCAGAGGTGGCAATTTGAGCAGCACCCCGAATACGCGTTCGGTAACGGTTCGGGACATTCGCGAGCGAAAGGGTCGCGAGCCAATCGTCGTCGTGACTGCGTATGACGTTCTGTTTGGACGCCTTGTCGATCAAGCCGGCGTCGACATCGTTCTGGTTGGTGATTCGCTCGGCAACGTCGTTGCCGGATATGCGTCGACGCTTCCAGTCACGCTCGAGCACATGATCTATCACGGCGCCGCGGTCTGCCGCGGCGTATCGCGCGCGCTTGTCACGGTGGATATGCCTTTTCTCACGTATCAGATAGATACCGAGCAGGCAATGCAAAATGCCGGACGACTGCTCGTGGAAACCGGTGCGCAGGCCGTGAAGCTCGAAGGGGGCAGCGAGCGGATCGCAACCACAATAAGCCGCCTCGTCGAGATCGGGATACCCGTCATGGGTCATCTCGGCTTCACTCCGCAATCGGTAAATGCGATAGGTGTCCGCGTGCAGGGTAGAGAAGCAGCGGAAGAAGAACGTTTGCTCGCCGAAGCGAAGCGACTCGATGCCGCCGGTGCGTTCGCCGTCGTGCTCGAGCTCATGCCCGCGGCGCTCGCAAAGCGGATTTCGGAAAGTATCAGCATTCCTACCATCGGAATCGGAGCCGGAGTCAACTGTGACGGCCAGGTTCTGGTGCTGCCCGACATGCTCGGCCTCAACGAAGGATTCGCACCGCGATTCCTGAAGCGCTACGCCGATCTGTCCGACACGGTGCGAGACGCGGTGCGTTGCTACGGTGATGACGTGCGTCAGCGACGGTACCCGTCGCCGGACCACAGTTTCTAGACTGCCGGAATGGACACCGAACACGCGATCTTGAGCATGCGTGCGCGCGTTTGCGACTACGCAGCCGACGGCAAGACGGTGGCGCTCGTCCCGACCATGGGCGCGCTGCACGAAGGACATCTCTCACTGGTCGACATCGCCGCGGACGCGGCCGACGTTGTGGTGGTGAGTGTATTCGTCAATCCACTGCAGTTCGGGCCCGACGAGGACTTCGGACGGTATCCGCGCACGCTCGAGACCGACGCGGCGTTGCTGTCCAGTCGTGGTGCGACGGTGTTGTTCGCGCCGTCGGTCGAGGAAATGTTTCCGAGTAGTTCCCAGACCACCGTATCGCCTCCGGACTTCGCGACGGCGTTTGAAGGCGCGATCCGTCCGGGTCACTTTGCCGGCGTTCTCACCGTCGTTGCCAAGCTGTTGAACATCGTGCAACCGCGCGTCGCCGTGTTCGGTCGCAAGGACCTGCAGCAGTTGTCGATGATTCGCGCGATGGTTCTCGACCTGAATTTCCCGGTGGAGATAGTCGCCGGTGAAACGATTCGAGGAGCGGATGGGCTCGCACTTTCGAGCCGAAACCGCTATCTCGACGAACTGTCTCGCCCACGGGCGTGCAGACTACGTGCAGCTCTCTTGGCGGCGCGCGGCAAGTTCGCGTCGGGTGTCACCGCCGCCGACGCCATCGTCGCGACTGGACGTGCGGAGCTGGACGTCGATCCGTCTATGTCGATCGATTACTTCGACGTAGTCAGTGAGCGCGACTTTTCTGCGCCTAATCTCGCGCGAACAGGCGACTCGATCGTCTCGGCGGTTCGGATTGATGGCACACGCCTTATCGACAACATCCTGCTGTGAACACGCAAAGCTCGATACTGGATCTTCCCGCGTGGGCTCGCGTCAGCGAGAAGCGTGCTGACCACATTCAGCGCGTCACAGCGCTGCTCAATTCATGGGCCGCAGCGATGCGACTGCCGCCAGCTGATGCGCGCGCCTTCCTCGACGCCGGTGTTCTGCACGACGCGCTGCGCGATGCGCCAGAGTCCGAGCTACGTGAGCTGGCCGATGACTTTGAGAGTCCCGTGGGCCTGCTTCACGGGCCAGCCGCTGCGTCGATGCTCCAGCGAAATGGTGAATCGCGCGCAGGCGTTCTCGACGCGGTGCGCTATCACACGGTCGGTCATGTACGTTGGGGAGTCGTTGGCCGCGCGCTGTACATGGCCGATTTCCTGGAGCCGGGCCGCAAGTTCATGCGGCAGGATCGCTACTTTCTGGCACTTGAAGTTCCAAACTCCTTCGACGCTGTCTTCAGGCAAGTGGTTCGAATGCGCCTCGAATGGACCGTGCGCGAAGGAAATCACATCTTTCCGGAAACCGTTGCCCTCTGGAACAGCCTCCAGTAATGTCGCGCCGGTCGCCGACTGCAAGGGCAATATCAACGCTGCTGTGCTGCGCAGCAGTTGTCGGCTGCAAAAAACCGAGCAATCCCGCCAGGACGTCAGTGGTCAAGAGCATGGCCGCCATCGATACTACGGTTGGGCACGCGCCGGGCGGTGTACGGATCAAGGTGGAAGTTCTGAACGCAAGCACCAATCGCGGTGCAGCACGCCGCGCAACGCTGCTGCTCAGGGATCGCGGCTACGATGTCGTTTCGATGGGAACAACTCGGCAGACGCAGGCAGCGACGCTGATACTGGATCGGTCACACCATCCGGAATGGAGCGAGCTGATTTCGAAGGTGATCGGCGGCAAGGCCGTCGAACGGCCCGACACGTCACGCTACCTCGACGCTACCGTGGTTCTCGGGAGCGAGTGGACGGCGCCGCCCATGCCGTTCCACCCGTAACTGGCCACACGCTGCGGCGATGTCCTTGCCGCGGCTCTTGCGGATCGCGACGCTGATGCCTTTGCGTCTAAGTGACGCCGCGAAACGACGGATTGCATCGGCAGTTGTAGGAGTGAAATCGCCAGCACCGCCGGGATGCAGAGGAATCAGATTGACGAACGCCTTGCACTCCTGAGCCAGTCCGGCGAGCTCCGCTGCATCCTCCGCCCGGTCATTCACGTCACCCAGCATTACATACTCGAACGTGACTCGGCGGTCGAAGCTCTTGGCGGCCTCGATGACTTCGGCGAGCGGATACTTGGTATTGATAGGCATCAACCCATGACGCAACTCATCGGTGGGCGCGTGAACGGAAATTGCCAGCCGAAACTGCTCTGGCCGCTCGCCGAGCGCGACGATGCCCGGCAAGATACCGACCGTCGAAACCGTGATGTGCCGAGCACCGATGCCGAGTCCACTCGGGTCGTTGAGAATGGTGAGCGCCGGATCCACGGCCCGCCAGTTCATGAGCGGCTCACCCATGCCCATGAATACAATGTTCGTCGGCTTGATGGGTGGATCAAGCAAGGCGAGCTCACGCACCTGACCGGCTATTTCGTACGGCTCCAGATTGCGTGAGAAGCCCATCTTCCCGGTAGCGCAAAAGGCGCATTGAAGGGCGCAGCCAGCCTGCGAAGAAATGCACAGCGTCAACCGGTCGGCGTCTGGAATCGATACCGTTTCAATAGCCTCGCCATCGGCAAGCCGGAACAGGAACTTGCGCGTTCCATCCGCGGAGGTTTGCTCAGTTGCAACGGTCATCTCAGGCAACTCGAACGCCTGTTCGAGGGCATCACGAATGACCGCTGGCAGTTCCGTCATATCCGCGAAAGAGCGAACGGGTGCCTGCCAGAGGCGACGCGCGACCTGGCGCGCGCGATACAGTGGCTCGCCGCGATCGCGGAAGAAAGCCTCCAGGACACCGGCTGCGTCCGCGGGCGTGAGATTCAGAAGATTTGTTTTTAGCATGTTTGGCTGGCTGGGCGACGGCGGGAGGGGTCTACCATAAGCCGTTGCCAGACATAAATTTAACCGGTCTACATGCAATCATATTTGAGCGATTCGCGCGTGAGCGCAAAGTACGACTGCGCTATTGCGCGGTGGCGTTTGACAGCCGCGTGAGCACGCCGGAATTTCCCGCCACTACTGAGCGCACCACACTTTGCGGCGCCGTTCGCGCCGACCACGTCGGATCGACGGTCAGGCTTGGTGGATGGGTGGAAAGTTCGCGCAACCTTGGGGGAATGGTCTTCCTCAATCTTCGCGACCGCGCCGGCACCGTGCAGATTTCCTTCAATCCGGATTTCACTCCGCAGGATGTGATTGGCGCCGCCTCCGCCGCCGCATTGGAGAGCGTGGTCATTGTCGAAGGCACCGTTGCTCGGCGGCCGGCCAACATGGCAAATCCTGACATGGTGACCGGTGCCATCGAAGTTCAGGCAACGTCGCTCCGTGTCGTGGGGCCCGCGGAAGCTGTGGCGATGCCGGTGGTTGCGAAGGGCTCGAATTTGCCCGCCGAGGACATCCGGCTTCGCTACAGATACCTCGACCTTCGTCGTCCGGCTCTTCAGGCCAACATCGTTTTGCGGCACCGGTTGATGCAGGTCACGCGCAAGTATCTTGACGCGCGAGGCTTCCTCGAGATCGAGACGCCGATACTCACGAAGCCGACACCTGAAGGGGCGCGCGACTACGTGGTACCGAGCCGCGTGCACCCCGCGGAGTTCTACGCGCTGCCGCAATCGCCGCAGCTGTACAAGCAGCTGCTGATGATTGCTGGCATGGACCGGTATTTCCAGATTGCGCGCTGCTTTCGCGATGAGGATCTGCGTGCTGATCGGCAGCCCGAGTTCACGCAGATCGATATCGAAGCGTCGTTCATCCAGCCGGAAGACATTTACGCGCTGACCGAAGGGATGTTGCAATCTCTCTTTGCGATAGCTGGAGTCGATGTATCGGCGCCGTTCCGAAGGATGACATACGCTGAGGCAATGGAGCGTTACGGTTGCGATCGACCTGATCTTCGGTACGGGTTGGAGCTGCGCGATGTAACGGTTGTCTTTGCGGAATCTGATTTCGCGATCGCGCGGAATGCGATCTCCGCTGGCGGCCGCATCCGTGGGTTCGTGGTACCGGGCGGCGCGTCTCTGTCGCGCAAGCAGGTGGACGAGATCGAAGCGGTCGCGAAGACGGGCGGTGCCGGCGGTATCATGCGAATCAAGTGCACTGGCGGATCGGTCGAGGGAGCCGCCGCCAAGGCACTGTCAGATGCGGGCCGCGCGTCGCTGAGCCTTGTCGAAGGTGACCTCATGCTGCTTGTCGCAGGTCCCGACCACATCTCCAATCCGTCACTGGATCGCGCGCGCCAGGACGTCGCGCGCAGGCTCTCGCTCGTGCCGGACGGCGCCAACGAACTGCTTTGGGTGACGGATTTCCCGATGTTCGCCGTCGATCCCGATTCGGGCCGGCTGGACGCGATGCACCACCCGTTCACTGCGCCGAACCCGGCAGATCTCGACCTGCTCGAAAGCGCGCCGGGCCGCGTTCGCGCTCTGGCGTATGATGTTGTGCTCAACGGCACGGAGCTGGGCGGGGGAAGCATTCGCATCAGTGATCCCACGCTGCAGCGACACATCCTTTCACTGCTCGGTGTGGACGCCGATACCGCGGAAGCGCGGTTCGGCTTTCTGCTTGAAGCGCTGTCTGCTGGTGCGCCTCCGCACGGTGGCATCGCCCTCGGTTTCGACCGGATTGCGATGCTTCTGGCCGGGGCCCCGAGCTTGCGTGATGTGATAGCGTTCCCCAAGACAACGGCGGCTCGCGCATTGTTTGAGGGTGCGCCGACGACGATTCCCGAAGACGAGCTGGCAGCGTTACATCTCAAACCCGTATCAGCTTGACCGTTTCAGACGATACAACAGTTCAGCGCATCTCCACCGAAGGCGCTGACATGCTCACGCTCGCGGGCGTGAACGACGAGAATCTCACCGAGCTGATGCGCCAGACGGGTGCAAGAGTCGCGCTTCGCGGCGACACGATGACGCTCAGCGGTTCACGCGAGGACGTGGAGCGGGCGCAACCGGTGGCGCAGCGCATGATCGACACAGCCAGGCAGCAGTTGCCGCTCACAGCCGATGATGTTCTGCGCATGAGCCTGGACGGAGTTCGGCCCGACGGGTCGAGTTCTGGTGAGCGCATCGTACTACCTGGCATACGCAAGGTCATCCAGCCCAAGACGACGGGTCAGGCCGAGTACATGAAGCAGATCACCGAGAACGACATCGTGATCGGCATCGGCCCTGCTGGAACCGGCAAGACGTACCTCGCGGTGGCCGCCGCGGTTGACGCATTATCGCGTAAGCGGGTCCGCCGGATCATTCTGGCGCGTCCGGCGGTGGAGGCGGGCGAGAGCCTCGGCTTTCTGCCGGGCGACATGCAGGCGAAGGTCGATCCGTATCTTCGTCCGCTATACGACGCGCTCGAGGACATGATGCCTCCAGAGCGCGTGCAGAAGGCGCTCGAGACGCGCACAATCGAGATCGCGCCGCTTGCGTACATGCGCGGGCGCACGCTGGCGGATGCGTTCGTCATTCTGGACGAGGCGCAGAACGCAACAAGTGCCCAAATGAAGATGTTCCTCACGCGACTCGGGCTGAACTCGCGCGTCGTCATCACCGGTGACAAGACGCAGATTGATCTGCCGCGGCGTGAGGATTCCGGTTTGGTGCAGGTGGAGCGCGTGCTGGCTGGGATCGAGGGAATCTCGTTCTTCTACTTCACGGATGCCGATGTCGTGAGGCACAGACTGGTGCGCGAGATCATCAAGGCGTACGCGGAAGACAGCACCGGATGACGCCATGAACCTGTGGGCTCGGCTATCGGAGCGCGATGCAGCGAGCGACTCCGAGTCTGCGGACCGATCGCGGCGTGACTCGGCAGTCGAGCGCGCGTCCTTCGTGCCGCGGATTGACGTCGTACTCGACATCGCTTCGATTGCGGCACGCATCATTCTCGATCCGCGCGCCGCCTTTGCGGTTGCGATCCTGATTGCTATCTTCGTGCCGCGTCGCGTCGGCGAACTGCTCACCGCACTGTTTGTCGCGACCGGCTCGTTGCTGGTGTACCGTGCGCAACGATGGCGCAGGATTCCGGATCACCTGCGCTGGCTGGGCTGGGCCGACCTGAACAAACCGCTGCTCCGGCGACTCAGCTTGGAGGCCCCCGGCACATACGCGCACACCATCGCGATGGCGAACCTCACGGAAGCGGCTTGTAATGCGATCGGCGCCGACGGACTGCTTGGGCGCGTTGGATCGTACTATCACGACATCGGCAAGTTGCGCAAGCCGCAGCACTTCGTGGAGAACCAGCCGCGCGGGCGTAATCCGCACGACAAGCTGAAACCAGCTACGAGTGCGTCCATCATTCGCTCGCATGTACGCGATGGCATCGACCTCGCCAAGGAGAACCGCGTCCCGAGACCGATTCGCGCCTTCATAGCCGAACATCATGGAACGTTGCCGATCACGTACTTCCTCGCCAAGGCTCGCGAGAAGGACGACTCGGTGAACGCGATCGAGTACTCATACCCAGGACCGATCCCGCAAACCGCGGAGACGGCGATCTGCATGCTCGCGGACGCTGCCGAGGCCAAGGTTCGTTCGCTTGCGGACCCGACGCCGGCGGCGATCCGCGTCGTCGTGGAGTCGACAATCGCAGAGCGAATCCGGGATGGGCAGCTTGCCGACGCACCGATAACGTTGCGTCAGCTGGGCGTCGTTCGTGATCAGTTCGTGCGGATTCTCACGGGAATGTATCACGGCCGCATTGAGTATCCGTCGCCGGTGGCTCCGCTGGCGATCTCGCCGAAAACCGATTCACGCGCGAGCGCGTGAGCGTCGCCGTCGACGTCGCGCGGGAGGGTGTACGGATTGCGCTTTCCGAGTCGCGTGTACGCGAGATCGCCGTGGCCGTGTGTCGCCGCGAGAAGGTGAACGAGGCTCTAATATCGATCGCGTTCGTAACGAATGCGCGGATCGCGAGGATGAACCGCGAGTTTCTTAATCATTCCGGTGCAACCGATGTGATCACATTCGAGTTGGCCGAGCATGACAATGAACAGAAACGTCCGGCTATTATCGGCGACATCTACATCGCGCCCGAAGTAGTCCGTCGAAATGCGCGCGCAAACGGAGAGAGTGTTCGCACCGAGTTGACGCGTGTAGTTGTGCACGGCGTACTGCATGTGCTCGGCTTTACGCACGCCGAGGGCGACACTCGGACAAGCGGCGCGATGTGGCGCAGACAGGAGGCGCTCGTTGCCGCACTCGCTTGACGCGCTGGTCGCCGATTTCGAAACTGGAAGACCAGCGGCGCTGGCTCGCGCCGTGAGTATCGTCGAGAACCACCGCACCGGTTACGACGAGCTGATGACGCGCCTTCAGCCGCACTTCGGCCGCGCTCAGCGGCTCGGCATTACCGGACCACCTGGAGCAGGCAAGAGCACAGTCACAAACCTCATGGTCCAGTCGCTTCGGTTAGAAGGGCACACGGTAGGGGTCATAGCCGTCGACCCCACCTCCCCGTTTACGGGTGGTGCGCTGCTCGGCGATCGGGTGCGCATGGAATCCGTTGCGCTCGATCCCGGCGTTTACATCCGCTCGATGGCGACTCGTGGGTCACTTGGCGGTTTGTCGGCTCGCACGGCCGAAGTGGCCGACGTACTGGATGCTTTCGGCTTGGACCGAATAATTATCGAGACTGTCGGAGTCGGCCAGACCGAGCTCGACGTTGCGCGCACCGCTGATACGACCGTTGTGGTGCTCGTGCCGGAGTCGGGCGATTCGATACAGACGCTGAAGGCGGGTGTCATGGAGATCGCCGACATCTTTGTCGTGAACAAGGGTGACAGACCCGGCGCCGATCGCCTCCGGAACGATATAGAGCTGATGCTGGGTCTCCGGCGGGGTTCCACAGGCAACGTTCCGGCGCATCATGGGGTACAGCTAAAGAGTGTGAATCCCATGTACGCCGCTCGGAAGGCCGCCCGGACGGATGACCTGGAGCGCTGGACGCCCCCCGTTCTCGGCACGATAGCGTCGAAAGGCGAAGGTATCGATCTCCTCCTTGAGGCCGTCGCACGCCACTTTCGTTATCTTGAAGCATCGGGCGCCCTCAACGGACGCCGGCGTGTGCGGCTTCGCAATCAGGTGATGGAAGTCGTCTCCGAACGCGTTCGCAGCCGCCTCTGGGAGAACGCCGAGACTAACGAATGGCTGGACGCGCAGCTTGACAGCCTGGAATCGGGATCGGCAACGCCGTTCAGCGTTGCCGACGAGCTGCTGCGGCGGAGCGGTCCATTGTTGACTGGAGTCGGAGCATGACAACGGCAGAGATGTTGGAGCTCGACAGACTGCGCGAGGAAGTCGCGCAGTGGCGCGCACGATTCGATGCGGCGAAAAAGCGTAACGCATATTTCGCCAACTCTGGTGACGTTGTCGATCCCGTCTACACGGCGCTCGACACGGCCGGCGACGGTTCCGACCTGGAGCTGCCCGGCGAGTATCCATTCACGCGCGGCATTCACTCCACCGGATATCGCGGCAAGCTCTGGACGATGCGCCAGTTTGCCGGCTTCGGAACCGCGCCGGAAACCAACGCACGATACAAGTATCTTCTCGCGCACGGCCAGACGGGCCTTTCTGTAGCGTTCGATTTTCCGACATTGATGGGGTACGACTCCGACCATCCGAGATCGGAGGGCGAAGTAGGGAAGTGCGGCGTCGCCATATCGAGCCTCGCGGACATGGAAACGCTTTTCGAGGGAATCCCGCTCGACAAGGTCTCCACGTCGATGACGATAAACGGACCGGCGGTGATCCTGTTCGCGTTCTATATTGCGGCGGCGGAAAAGCAGGGCGTCGACACAACGCAGCTACGCGGCACGATCCAGAACGACATCCTCAAGGAGTACATGGCGCAGCATGCGTGGGTTTATCCAATCGAACCCGCGCTTCGTCTGATCGTCGACAATTTTGAATGGTCGGCGGAGCACATTCCGCTGTGGAATACTATCTCGATTTCCGGCTACCACATACGTGAAGCTGGAGCGACGGCCGCTCAGGAGTTGGCGTTCACGCTGGCCGACGGATTCACTTACGTCGAGCGCGGAATGGCGCGCGGACTTGACGTGGATGATTTCGCGCCGCGGCTGTCGTTCTTCTGGGATATCCACAACGATTTCTTCGAAGAGATAGCCAAGTTGCGTGCCGCGCGGCGGATCTGGGCCCGTCATCTGAAAGAGCGCTTCGGCGCGAAGGATCCGCGCTCGCTCATCATGCGATTCCATTCACAGACTGCCGGTGTGACGCTCACTGCGCAACAGCCGATGAACAATGTCGTCCGAGTTGCCTATCAGGCCATGGCGGCGGTGCTCGGCGGTACTCAGTCGCTGCACACCAACTCAATGGACGAGACGCTCGCACTCCCTACCGAGCAGGCTGTGCAGGTTGCGCTGCGGACACAGCAGGTTCTCGCCTACGAGACGGGAGTCCCGAACGTGGCAGACCCGCTCGGCGGATCGTACTACGTTGAGGCACTGACCGACAAGCTCGAGCGCGAAGCTGAAGCGTTGTTCGTGCAGATTGCCGAAGTCGGCGGTGTGGTGCGCGGCCTCGAGACCGGTTGGCTGCAGCGCAAGATCGCGGAATCGTCCTCGCGCCAGCAGTGGGAGATCGAGCAGCACCGCCGCACTATCGTGGGAGTGAATGAGTTCGTCACAGAGGAAGGCGAGCTCACAATTCCCCTGCTCAAGGTGAGCGAGGCCGCCGAGAGCGAGCAGCGCGCACGAATGGCAGCGATGCGCGCATCGCGCGACTCTGCACTTGTCGAGCGACGACTCGGCGAGCTCCGGAATGCCGCGCGGAGCGACTCGAACCTCATGCCATTCATACTTGACTGTGCACGTGCGTATTGCACGTTGTACGAAATCCGCGCTGCGATGGAAGATGTATTCGGTGCGTACCGTGAACCTGTCTTTTTCTAAAACCATGAAATTCAACTAGATGCGGCCCATCCGAGTGCTCGTTGCCAAGCCAGGGCTGGACGGCCATGATAGAGGCGCGAAGGTTGTGGCGGCCGCTCTGCGCGACGCCGGGATGGAGGTCATCTACACAGGCCTGCATCAGACGCCGGAAATGATTGCCACGGCCGCCGTGCAGGAAGACGTCGATGTTGTTGGCCTGTCGATTCTCAGTGGTGCGCACATGACGTTGATTCCGCGCGTCCTGGATCTACTGAAAGACGACGGGCGCGACGACATTCTCGTCACCGGTGGGGGGATCATTCCGCGCGAGGACATGGATGCACTGGAGGCCCGCGGCACCGGACGCCTCTTCGGCCCTGGCACACCAACGAGCGAGCTTGTGGATTACATCCGCACCTGGTTCGAGGCCCGCGAGAAGCAGCTAGCGTGAAGTCTCGAACACATACGCTGGATGCCGAGCTCAGAGAACTGGAACACAAGCTCGAGCAGGGCGGCGGCACCCGGAAAATCGACAAACTGCATGCTCAGGGCAAGCTCACGGCCCGCGAGCGCGTCGCGTTGTTGTGTGACAAGGGAAGCAGTTTTCTGGAGATCGGGCTCCTCGTGGCGTACGACGAATACGAGGGACAGGCGCCGGCGGCTGGAGTCGTAACCGGACTCGCTGTTGTGGACGGGCGTGAAGTGGTGGTGGTGGCCAACGATCCGACCGTGAAGGCGGGTTCATGGTGGCCGGAGACGATCAAGAAGATTCTGCGCGCACAGGAAATCGCGATGCGTTGCACCATCCCGATCGTGTATCTGGTCGATTCCGCTGGTGTCAACCTGCCATATCAGGGCGGAGTATTTCCAGGCCAGTTCGGCGCCAGCAGAATATTCTATTACAACTCGGTCATGCGCCGGTATCTGCGCATCCCGCAGATTGCGGCCGTGATGGGGCAGTGTATCGCGGGCGGTGCATACCTGCCGGCGCTCTCGGACGTGATTCTCATGGT
>JBDTIP010000110.1:0-7405 GCA_039936295.1 Gemmatimonadaceae bacterium | reverse complement strand
TGCCAGTGCATCATGTCTTCTGGAGTAACGCTCGAATCGGCGCGCAGTAGCTCGTTGATGCGCAGCGCACGCCACACTTCGTAGCCATGATCAGTGCCGAGGTACGCAAATTCTGCCGAGGGTGCTTCTGGCTCCTGATTCGCGGAAGCGAGAAAGCCCTGCTTGGGATCGGTGGACTGCGGATACCTGTCGACTGGCCAGTATCCCTTCCAGTCACTCGTACTGACAGATCCGTCGCGTATTACCTCGCCGCTGCCGTTTCCAGGACGAATCGGGAAGTACCCCGTAGAGCGGATCGAGATGGAGCCACTTCGGTCGGCAACGAGCATGTTCTGAGCCGGCGCGGTGAAGTTGCGCGACACTACGTCCTGAAATTCCTTGGTGCTGCGCGCATGCGATGCGTCGTACAGCGCTTGCAGCTCGTCGGATGGCTCGAGTACTGTCCAGCGCATGGAGAACCAGTGTCCATGCGCGAGCGTCATCGGACCGCGATGCGTGTAGCGCACCGTGTCGGTGTGAATCACGTTGCCGCGCTGATCGCGATACTGCTCGGCGCGAACGACCAGCGGTTTCCACTGGCCGTCCAGTCGGTATTGTTTTGGATTCGCCGAGTCGTCAACAGTCTCGCGGTAGAAATCCATTACGTCTGCGCCTGTGTTGGTGAACGTCCAGGCGACGTCGCGATTGAATCCGATCACGACTGTGGGAGAGCCCGGGATCGTCACGCCGTACACATCGAGCTTTCCCGGAACCACGAGATGAACCTCGTACCAGATGCTGGGCAGCGTCAGTTCGAGGTGCGGATCGCCGGCTAGCAGTGCGTGGCCGGCTTTCGTCCGCGATGGCGCAACCGCCCAGTTGTTGCTCGCGAAGGCGCGATTCGACTCGGAATTTGGATCGCCGGCGCCGAAATGCTGATACAGTGATGCGAGAGTACGGGCGGCAGTGTCCGGCGCGCCGGGCGGCACAATCGGTTGGAAATCATTTCGCGGGCCTTTCCAGCCCGGTTCTGGCTGGATTGGCTCCTCGATTGGCGTGTGTTGCGGAAAGACAGATCGTGCCGCACTGTCGCCGACCAGTGCGGCTGCGCGTTCAAATGTGTGGTCCGGATCGGCTGACGCGAGAGTCCAGCCCATGCGATTCAGCAGGTGAATCGAATTGATCGGGCGCCATCGTGCGGGGCGCGCGTTGAGCAGCTTGTATTCAATTGGATAGTCGGCGGGCGATAGCGAATCGATGTACGCGTTCACTCCAGCAGCGTAGGCGTTCATCATCAGGCGCGACATTGAGTTGGAATCAAGCGCCGCCAGTTTGAGCTCGGCTGCTCGCGGCATACCCATCTGGCGCGGAGTTTCGTCGAGTGGGAGCGCCCGCCGTCCGACCAACTCGGTGAGTGTGCCCGAGGCGGCTCGAGTCTGAAGGTCGAGCTGGAAAAGTCGATCACGCGCGACGACGTATCCAAGCGCGCGATACACGTCCTCTTCGCTCGTTGCAAAGATGTGCGGGACACCACGCGCGTCGTAGCGCACGTCCACCGGCCCATGCAATCCGGCGATCTTCACCGTTGCTGCGCGCGGCAGGACCGCATTGCCGGCCGCGGTCCACACGCCGTTTACCGGATCGAGGAGCGCCCCAAGCGGCGGCAACGGTCCAACGGGACGCAGGCCTGCGTAGACGACGCCGACGAGCGCCACGGCGGAAACAGCTAGAAGAAGCGGTTTTGGATGCACGATTGGAGTGCGAGTAAGATACTGCGCCAGATCCAGCCTGCACATCGCGGCTAATCAGGGCCCGGAAACAACGCCCATCCGCACGACCTCGAAATCGCTTCCATGCAGCTTGGACAGGTTATGCAGATCATCGTCGCTCCATCGAGAATCAGGCGCGCCGCTCACGTAGAACGCAGATCCGTTGTCCGCGAGAAACAATCCGTACTTCTTCATCGCGATGAGAATCACTTGTACTTGTGGCGAGAAACCGGATACGTCGACCGAAGCCTTGAGCCTGAACCGTGCTCCCATCGGCGGGAGCGTTGGATCGGTGCTGCTTCCGGCCTGATGCCGCGCGGGCGACACATATCCCTTTTGCGTCCGAGGACATGTCATGCGGAGCGCGTGCGCGATGCTGCCCGCCGCAACTTCGTCGTAGCGCACGAGTCCGGGGAAGATCGGCAATCCCGCGGCGTCGGCAGACGTCCATCCGGCGGGGCGGAGCGAATCCGAGTTGAGGTTGAAGACTGCACCCGATCCAGCTGTCCAGGATGAGCTGCCGGGATGCGCGTCGTAGAGCTCATACAGTTTCCACGCGTCCACATCGACCACGATGACGTGGCGATCGCCCGTGGATGCGGAACCGCCTTCGATCGGCGCATCGAGCGGTACTGGGTAGGGTCCGGGATCGCTCTCATCTGCGTAGTCGAAGCTCACTGGAATTGTCGGCTGCCCGGAATGGACGACGACGTATGGGATCCCGTTTGGCGCACCATTGTACACCGTGCCAAAATCGGGATGAAGCGAGGCGCTTGATCCGCACGATGCTACCATCGCGGCCGAGCCAGGATCGACCGGATCGTTGGCGACGTTCCGATTCCACGCGTTATCGGCGGGAAACACGAGTTTATTGCCGAGTGTACCGTCCGGTGGTTGGGACGGGCTGCCGACCGTGGTAAAGCCGGATCCAGGCGCAGTGGTGGTAGAATCACCGCCGCAACCGGCAATCAGCACCACGACAAGAACGCAGCACGGACGAATTGGAAAGGAGCGCATGGGCTAAAAGGGAGACGATCTGAAGCCGACGACCGTCAATTCCATTTACGCGACCGCGATACCCGGCTCCGCCTTCTTCAATCGCATCCATACGAAATACGTCGGCACGCCGAGCAATAGCGCTCCGATTCCGATCAGGCTGTGTTTTGGGTCGCTGTACACCGTCGTTCCGACCACAATCCAGCTTGCGACCATGAAGAACATGGTGGTCCACGGATGTCCCGGAACCGTGTATCCAACCACGCCGACACGTTCCCGATCGCGCGCGCGAAACACGAATAGCGCGAGCGCCGCCAATCCGTAGAACATGAAATCGACCGACGTCACGTAGCTCATTATCGATTCGTAGCTACCCGATGCCGCCACGATTGCGCACAGCGTTCCCTGCAGCGCGATCGCTACCGTTGGCGTGTGTGACCGCGGCGAGATTCGTGCGATCGACTTGAAGAAGAGGCCATCGGCGGCCATCGCTTGATACACGCGTGGCGTTGCAAACATGCCCTGACTCAGAAACCCGAACGTCGATAGCGCGATGCATCCCGCTATCACCTGAGCACCGACGTGCAGCCGTTGTGAAACGTGATCCACAACGGCCGCTGCGGGAGTTATGGTGTCTGCCAGTCCATCGGCACCGAGGGCGAGCAGGAACACCGCATTGACAGCGAGATACAACGCTACAACGCCAAGCACGCCGAAGAGCATTGCGCGGGACAGATCCCGCGCAGGATCGCGCATGTCGCCCGTTGCGAAACTTGCCGTCTGCCACCCGCCATAGGCGAACATCACCGGCGTGAATGCCGCAGCGATGGCGCGCCACGGATTCACCGGACTGCTGCCGCTCATCGCAGGTGATCCGTTGCCCTGCGCCATGATCGCGACGCCGCAACCGATGATCGCTACGATCGCAATCACCTTCAATACCATGAAGAGACTCTGAGTCCTGTTTCCAGCACGCAGATTGGCGCAGTTGATTCCCGTTAACAGCGCGAGCGCGAGCACAGCAACAGTCGTCTCCGACAGAGGCAGCGGAACGACCGCCAGGAAGTAGCGCGCGAATATCACCGATACCGCAGCGATGCCTCCCGTCTGCACGACCAGCAAAATCGCCCAGCCGAACATAAACGCCACTGCCGGATGAAACGCGTCGCGCATGTACGCATAATGGCCGCCCGGTGCCGGATGGCGCGCTGCGAGCTCGGCGTATACGAACGCACCCGCGAGTGCTATCACTCCACCAATCGCCCACACGACCATCATTAACAGGCCGCTGTGTACCATCTTGGCGACTACCGCAGGATTGCTGAAGATTCCAGCGCCTACAATTCCGCCCATGACGAGCATCGTGGCGTCGAACACGCCGATCTTTGGGATCGAACGTGTCGCGTCACCCGACGTCGCCGCCGACTCAGCCATCAAGTAGCGCCAGCGTCCGGTCGATTTCCCTGTCGGTGTTGTAGATGTGCGGTGCCAGGCGAATGACGCCGCCGCCGCGGACCGAATGCGTGACGTTCGCATCATTCAGCCGCGCCGATATCTTCGCGACCTCCTTCACGTTGAACGACACGATGCCGGCGCGCCGGTTGGGGTCGATCGGCGTGACGAGCGACAATGTCTTTATCGTTGCTATTCCTGCTACGAGTCTTCCCAGCAGCGAATGTATCTTCGCTTCCGCTACGCCGAGCCCGATTTCGTTGAGTAATTCGAGACTCGTTACCATGCCGGCGGCATCCTGGTACGGAATCGTCGCCACCTCGAACCGCCGCGCGTCGTCCGTGTAATCGAGGCTGTACTCGAGCATGTGCGAAAAGTCTTCCGACCGCTTCATTGCGATCCAGCCCACGGTGCGCGGCTCGAATTCCTGCACGAGATCGCGACGCACATAGCAGAAACCTGATCCCCAGGGTGAGAGCAACCACTTCTGCGCACCGCACGACAGAATGTCGATGTTGCACGCGTGCACATCCAGTCGCGTCGTGCCTACACCTTGAATTGCGTCGACCACAAACCAGATTCCGCGCTCGCGACACATCGCGCCGATTGCAGCGAGATCGGCGCGATCGCCCGACACGAACGATACCCATGAGATCGCGAGTACGGCCACGTCGCCGCGATCCAGTCGCGCCGGGAGTGCACTCCAGTCCGGAACGCCATCCGCCGTCAGCGGAAGCTGTTCGAAGCGAGCGCCCCCAGCGCGCTCGATCGCCATCCACGGGTACACGTTCGCAGGAAACTCGCCGTCGTAACCGAGGACCACCCGGTCCCGCGCTATCGGCAGCACGTGTGCGGCGATATTTATTCCGGTACTGGTATTGGGGACCAGCGCAATCTCGTCCGCATCCGCCCCAATCAGGCCGGCGCAAAGCTTCCGCGCTTTCGCGAGCGTACCGAACTGTTCGTCCAGCGCGATCGTCCACGGCTCGGCGCGCAACCGGAGCCATCGTTCAAGCTCGGCGACGGTCCGTGCAGGTAGCGGGCCCGTGGCGGCCGCGTTGAAATACACGACCTCCTTGCCGGACCAGGGGAATTCCTTGTCTATTTCGAATGACATGTGTGTGTGAATCGTGTCAGGGAGAAAGCTGCAGACCGCCGCGCGCTCCGCACCAGTACCTTAATGTGACAGCGTCGCGTTGCGAGGGCCACTAATGCACACTATCTTCGCGCGCGCAGGCCTTGGTTGGCAAGTTGGCAAGCTAGAATCTCGCCTGATTCCCGGTTGGAGGTATGGATGTCCCAGATTTCACCGCGGCAGGAGTTCGACGTCTGCATCGTAGGCTCGGGTGCGGGGGGAGGGATGGCTGCCTACGTCCTCACCAAGGCGGGCGCGAACGTCGTCATGCTCGAGGCGGGTCCCGAATGGTACAGCACTCGCGACTCCAAGATGCTGGTACCAGCCTATGCGTCACCGCGGCGCGGCGCCGGATCCCGAGAGAAGCCGTTCGGCGAGTTCGATGGCTGCATCGGCGGATGGGATATCGAGGGTGAGCCGTACACAACCGCACCGGGCACCCAGTTCGACTGGTGGCGCGCCAGAATGCTCGGCGGTCGCACCAATCACTGGGGCCGCATCTCGCTTCGCTTCGGACCAAATGATTTCCGCGGCAGGACCATCGACGGACTCGGCGACGACTGGCCGATCGGCTACGACGACGTCAAGCCATACTACGACAATGTCGACAAGTTCATCGGCGTTTTTGGCAGCAACGAGGGACTGTACAACAATCCAGACGGATTCTTTCAGCCCGCTCCGCGTCCGCGCTGCTACGAGTTGATGATCAAGCAGGCGTGCGACAAACTCGCGATAACCTGCATTCCTGGGCGTCTGTCGATCCTCACTCGCCCACTCAACGGTCGCATGGCATGTCACTACTGCGGCCAGTGCGGCCGCGGCTGCTCGACCAACTCCAACTTCTCGAGCCCCGGTGTTCTCATCAAGCCGGCGCTGGATACTGGCAAGCTCACGCTTCTGACCGGTGCGATGGCGCGCGAAGTAACGCTCGACCGGAACGGGCTTGCGAGCGGCGTCTCGTACATCCGCAAGAGTGATGGCACTGAGCAACACGTAAGCGCACGCGTCGTCGTGCTCGCTGCAAGTGCATTCGAGTCCGCACGACTCATGCTCAATTCCAGGTCGTCGCAATTTCCCCAGGGACTCGCGAACTCGAGTGGCATTGTCGGCAAGTACATCACTGATACGACCGGCGCGGGCATGAACGGCTTCATCCCGAAGATGGTCGCGCGGATGCCGCATAACGAAGACGGCTCCGGCGGCAACCACATCTACATGCCGTGGACCAAGGACAACAAGAAGCTCGACTTCCCGCGTGGTTACCATATTGAAGTGGGTGGCGGCTTCGAGCCGCCGTCGTACGGCTTCATGGGCGGAATCCAGCGTTATCCCGATGCTGGCGGTTACGGCAAGTCACTCAAGGATGACTATCGCCGCTACTTCGGCGCAAACGTAGGCTTCGCGGGGCGCGGTGAGATGATTCCGAATGACGATTGCTACTGCGAAATCGACCCCACGGTTGTAGACAAGTTCGGTATTCCCGTGCTTCGCTTCCACTGGAAGTGGAGCGATCACGAGCGCAATCAGGCGAAGCACATGCAGGAAACTTTCCACTCGATCATCACCGAGATGGGCGGCCAAGTCACCTCGCAGATTCCTGGCAAGGACGCCGATTATGGTCTCGCGCACGGTGGCCAGATAATTCACGAGCTCGGCGCGACCCGCATGGGCGACGATCCGGCGAAGTCCGTACTCAACAAGAACTGCCAGGCGCACGACGTGAAGAACCTGTTCGTCGCCGATGGCGGACCGTTCGTGTCCCAGGCCGACAAGAATCCGACCTGGACGATCCTCGCCATGGCGTGGCGCACCAGTGATTACATAGCTCAACAACGTAAGCAGGGGGCTCTGTGAGCGACCACAACAAGGGCATGAACCGGCGCGACGCTCTCAAACTGCTAGGCGCCGTACCGCTTACCGGCGCGCTGCACTGGACACCGGACGCACTCGAGCGCGCAAAGCACATGCTGCTGCAGGATGATGCCGAGGCACCTGATACCAAGCGGAAATTTTTTTCCGCACACGAAGACGCAACTGTGCGCATCCTGGTTGACATGATCATCCCTCGCGACGA
>JBDTIP010000109.1:0-16165 GCA_039936295.1 Gemmatimonadaceae bacterium | reverse complement strand
GTCTTTCCGGCCATCTGCAACCGGTCAGCCACATCTCTACCATGGCGGACACATCCGCGACCTTTTCGTGGACTGGCTCGGTACCGAGCGGAAGCTGGCTTCGAATTCGGAATCTCGCCGGAAGCGTGGAAGTGACCCACGGCACCGGACACACCATTCAGATTCACGCGGCACCGGAACCTAGGGTCAATGGATGGTGGGATGGGGGCCGAATTGAGCCGGTCAGCTTCGTCACCCAGCGTCACGGTACAGACGTTACCGTGTGTGCAATTTCGGCCAGCGTTCCGCACTGTGATCCCGACAACCTCTCCTCGCCAAACAGCAGCTGGAACGATGTGCATCCGCAGCCCATGCACTTTGTCGTACAGCTTCCAGCTGGCGTCTCACTGCAGGTTGGAACGATGCACGGCGATTTGCAAATCGTGAGCGTTGGTGGCGCCGTGGTCGCGCGTAGCGGACACGGCGACATCTCGATCCAAAATGCTGGAGGTCCGGTGAACGCCAACTCGGGACATGGTAACGTGGACATAGTGAATGCGGCGACGCGAGTCACCGCTAGCACCGGTCATGGGAACATCCACGTGTCGGGCGATGGCGCTGTCCGCGCCACGACTGGACATGGCAATGTCAACGTCGAGCTCGCGGCGACCGTCGCAATGGGGACCGATGATATGACGTTCGAGACAGGGCACGGCGACGTGACCGTCATTGCACCGAAAGCGTTGAGCGGCGACGTGGACATGCATACTGGCCACGGCCGAGTGTCGTCCGACTTCTCGCTCAGCTCGAGCGGCCAGGATCGCTACTCGCGGAGTGGCTCGGAGCGTGGGACGCTCGGGAACGGTGGGCGTTCGATCCGGCTGTCCAGTGGCCACGGTGACGTGAGTCTCGACATCCGAAGCTGAACGACGACAAGAGGAACAACACGCTTCAATCAGGCAATCGGTGAATGGCTGGCCGCAGGAGGTTACCGGTTAACTTCCGGCAGCCAGCCCACACACTTGTGACGGGGAGGGTTACTTTCTCGCCTGATTTCATTTCCAGGCTGAGGCAGCAATATCGGTCACTGCGTAGCGCATGTCGATCCATAATGTCTCGCTGGAGCGAAAGCTCCCGTTACTGGTCACGGCAATTCTGGTCGCGACCCTGGCCGCAGCTGTCGGACTCGCCTACCGCGAGGTCCGTGATACTGCCACTGTTGCGGCCGTATCACGGATCGAGACCGTGGCGCGTCAGCTTGCTTCTTCCTCGAGCCAAACGATAACCCAGCGCAAGAAGCTCCTGGAGGAAGTTGCGGAATCACCGCAAGTTCAGGCTATCGCTGGGAACCGTCAAAATCATTCGGGCGCAAACATGCCAGCGGTGATGCGCACCGCAGTCACGGCATCACTGCACAGACTGGTCGTGCCAGCCGACTCGATGCTTGCAATCGAGTTCTGGTCGGCAGATGGGCAGCTTCTTCAGAGCATTGGCAACGCGCCAGAGGCATCGGTGGCGGCGTCCGATGAAGGGCGCTCCACCACTATTCCGGGCCGGCGCATTCCGCAGACAACAATGCCCGCAGACGATAGCGCGCATTATTCCCCGTTCTTCGAGGGGCGCGACCATCGAGTCTATTACTGGAGCGCGATTCCAGTAGTTCGAGATGGCGCGCGGATTGGCTGGATTGCGGCTCAGTCGAGGCTCAGTCAACGACCTGGTGCCGACAGACAGATCAACCGTATCCTGGGCGATCACACCGCTGCTTACTTTCGAAACCAGACCGATGATTTCTGGAGCAGTGTCGGTGGTGTAGCAACCCCGCAGGCAGTCGGCGCCCCAGCGCTGACTACACCGCGGCAGGCTGACACCGCGACAAGTAGCATGTACGCGCGCCCGCGACACGGCGAAGTAATAGCTACGGCCACTCGGATCCGTGGAACGCCCTGGTGGCTTGTTCTTGAGGTGGACCGCTCAGCGGTGGAGGCCGGTGCGCGCTCACTGCTCATTCAATTCAGTCTGGTCGGCTTGCTCCTGCTGATTGCGGCAGCTACGGTATCGTGGTTGTTGATCAGGCATGCCGTACGCCCGCTTGTCGACCTCACTGACGCCGCGACATTGATGGCGCACGGCGACTATTCAGCGCGTGTGCCACACGAGAGTACGGACGAGGTCGGACGGCTCGCCATATCGTTCAATGAAATGGCAACCAAAGTTGCAGCATCACAGGCCAAGCTGGCAGGCCAGGTTCAGGAAGCGCATCAGCTCGCGAGCGAACTGGACCAGGCAAGAGAAGCGGCTGAGAGTGCGAGCAGGGCAAAGTCCAATTTCCTCGCCACAATGTCGCACGAGATCCGGACTCCGATCAATGCGATCATCGGTTACGCCGACATCCTCGACCTCGGCATCACAGGCCCGCTCACACCCAAGCAGCACGATAGCCTGCGTCGTATCCGGACAAGTAGCAGTCACTTGCTGGCGCTTGTGAACGATGTGCTGGATCTATCGCGGATCGAATCGGGAGCAATGCAGCTTCGCACTGCGACCACCGACGTGCGGCCATGCATCGACGCAGCTGTCGCTCTCGTCGAACCGCAAGCCACCGCCAAGGGAATAACGATCCTCGTTAACACAGAAGATTCACTGGCCACAACATTTCTCGGCGATGAGCGCGGCGTTCGGCAGGTGCTCGCGAACTTGCTGTCGAACGCAGTCAAGTTCACCAACGATGGCGGCGAGATCCTCACAACCTGCACTCTGTCACGAGAAGTTCCGGCTGCTTCCGATTTGAATGACGATCTCTCATACATCGCCATTCGTGTCGCCGACACCGGCATTGGAATCGACAGAGAAAAGATTGGCCGATTGTTTCAGCCATTTACGCAACTTGAGGCTGAAAACGGAAACCCCTACACGCGCCAGAGGAGCGGTGCAGGCCTGGGGCTGTCGATAAGCCGCCACCTTGCAAGAATGATGGAAGGCGACATCACGGTGGAGAGCCGCGTACAGCACGGAACTGTATTCACATTGTGGTTGCCACACCTGGACGTGCCGACTGCCGGCGCCCCTCGAATAGTCCCGAATCACGCTGTTATACGGTAGACTGTTAACTAATGCGGGCCATCCTCAGAAGAGCACAATGATCAAGCTACGAGGACGCATTCTTCTCCGATCCGGCGCACCTCGAGACCGTTGCGCCGGAAAGCGACGCACTAGAGGCCGGCGCTGAAACCGGCCGCGTATAGAATGACCAACGCCGTCTTTGCGTCACGAATCTCGTTGGTCTGAATCATACGCAGCGCTTGCGATAGCTTGAACGTCACAACTTCGCTGAATTCATCAGCCTCGAGCTCTTTCTCGCCGGTGGTAAGGCCTACCGCCATGAACGAATGAATCACTTCGTCAGTGAAACCTGGGGTCGTGAGAAAACTGAACATCGGCTCGATCCGCTGCGCGCTGCATCCGGTCTCTTCCTTCAGTTCACGCTTCGCACAGTCCATGGGAGTCTCGCCCTTCTCCAGCTTGCCGGCAGGCACTTCATATAGATAGCCGCCAGCGGCGTATCTGTACTGCCGCAACAGCATTATCTGCGGATCGTCGCCTGCGGGATCGCTGATGAATGGCAGAATTGCGGCCGCGCCAGAGTGGCGGATGATCTCCATCTCGCCTGTACTGCCGTCAGGAAAACGTACCTGATCGACATCCAGCGAGACGACCTTCCCGGTGTAGATGCGGTGCGACGCAATCAGCGGATCAGCCATTTGATAGTGGGTTCGCGTTCAGGGGCTCACAAAGTCCACCGGACCAAACGCGAGTGCTTCGAGTGGCTCGCGAATCGCGCCGGCGTCACCAACAATCACTATCTGCATCGACTCCGGATGCACGTGTGCACGGGCCGCTGCGAGTACGTCAGCCACAGATACTGCACCCATCCGCGCACGATACGTGTCGTACCAGTCGACTGGAAGGCCATACACCGTAAGCGTAGCTAGAGCTGCAGCGATTGCTGCCGTTGTCTCATATCGGATCGGGAAGACTCCTTCCAGATAACTCGTGGCCAACGATAGCTCACTCTCACTGATCGGCTCGGATCGCATTCGGTCGATCTCCTTCAGCGTCTCCTCAATAGCTGGAACGGTAACGTCGCTTGCCACAGCGGTACCAACGACGAACGGACCGGCTTCGCGCCTCCAATCAAAAGCTGATGACGCGCCGTACGTGTAGCCGTGCACCTCTCGCAGGTTCAGATTGATGCGAGAAGAGAACAGTCCGCCCATTACCGCGTTCATCACCGTTATCGAGAAGTAGTCAGGATGCGTGCGCGGTACTCCAACATGGCCGATCCGTACTTCTGACTGCGGCGCGCCTTCCTTGCGCACGATTCGTACTGCACGCGACGTACGCACAGGCCTGTCGCTTGCGCTCGCCCTGGGCGCTGAGTCCCCGCTCCACGCTCCAAGGACGCCCTCTACCATGCTGACAGCAACACTGGAGTCCACGTCACCTACGATGATGAGTGTGGTCGCCGCTGGCCGGAACCGTGCCGCATGAAATGCAACAACTTCGCTCCTCGTCAGACGCTCGACCGATTGCTTCGAGCCGCCAAGTGGAAGGCGGAAGCGCGAAGCAGTTTCGTAGATGTACTCGTCGAATTTTTCGTCCGCGAGCTCGCGTGGCTCGGATTCGATCTGCATTAGCTCGGCGACTCGCTCGCCCTTTAGCCGTTCGATTGCTGCTTCCGGAAACGTCGGCGTAATGAGCACTTCGGCAAAGTGCGCAAAGGCGTTGTCCAGGTTGTCATGCAGCACTGTCATCGCGAGCGAGGCCGAATCCCAATCGGCACCACCACCGATCGACGTGCCGAGCTGCTCCAGATAATCGGTTAGCGCTTCGCCGTCGTATTTCGGAGTTCCTTCGTTGAGCGCGCGCGCTGTTAGCTGCGCCACTCCTTCCTGACCTGGAGGTTCCGCTACCGCGCCAGCGTCGACTATAGCGAGCACGGTCACCACAGGAAGGCTGTGTGTGGGCGCGATCAGCAAGGTGAGACCGTTAGTCAGCGTTCTACGCTCGAACGCTGGAAAGCGATACTCACGCGCCGGTCCTGGTTGGGGTCGAGGGTTGGCCGTCATACGGTCACCGGAACTGCACCATCGACAGCGTCTGCCGATGCGCCAGTATTTTCTTCTTCGTCGTCGCGCGGAACGTACATCAGGAAAGCCCGATTGTCTTCGCCCAGTCGCGTAGCCGCAAAACGATCCACGTCTTCGACGGTCACGGCACCGTAGCGGCTCATCTGATCATTGATTAACGATGGATCGCCAAAATAAGTCGCGAAGCGCGACAGTTGGTCGGCGCGCTCACCTGCTGACTGCATCGACACCACAAAATCGGTGCCGATCAACGCTACCGCGCGATCCAGTTCGCTCTGCGTAACGCCCTCGGTCCGTAACCGGTCTACCTCCCTGACGACCTCCGCTTCGA
Organism: Gemmatimonadaceae bacterium; assembly: GCA_039936295.1. Lineage (GTDB taxonomy): Bacteria > Gemmatimonadota > Gemmatimonadetes > Gemmatimonadales > Gemmatimonadaceae > Fen-1247. The sequence continues at coordinate 10,705 of JBDTIP010000109.1, read as the reverse complement.
GACGTTCGGGGGTGATGCCGGGGCGGGCTGTGACATCTACGACAAGGATATCAGCACCCTTCGGAAGATCAAAGGTGAACGCAGTGGCGTCGGTTGCCACCTCGCGCTCGCGCACCAGTGTGCGCTGCAGCCTGCTTCCCTTCCGCATTCCGAGAATCGCGCCAGCAATGGAAGCAGCGTAGTAGTCTCTGCTCCCGAATGGAGGTACCCGGAAGCCGAGGTACAGTCGCGGAAGGCTCACGTCGTCCTTCACCACCTCTCGCAATGTCCCACCGAAGGTCTCAGGAAGGCTCATATCTGGCAGTGGTGGCTTTCCCTTGCCCCGTGGAATCGAACCAAAATAGGATTGCGCCAACTCACGCGCCTCATGCGGATCAAAATCTCCGGCGATCGAGAGAACAGCATTGTCCGGTGTGTAATACGTCGCGAAAAAATGCGCGATGTCCTCCAGCGACGCGGCGTTGAGATCCCCGAACGATCCGATTAACGAATGATGGAACGGATGCGGATCAGGATACGTCAGGGCAGGGAGCTTCTCCCACCACGTGCCGTACGGTTGGTTGTCTACCGACCAGCGACGTTCATTCGATACGACGTCGCGCTGTGTGTCCAGCTTTTGCTGCGTCATGGCCGGCAATAGCGCACCCATTCGGTCGGCTTCCAGCCACAGCGCTATCGCCAGCTGGTTGGATGGGACAGTCTCGAAATAGTTCGTGCGATCCAGCCAGGTAGACCCATTGAGAGTTCCGCCAGCACGCTGTACCAGCTCAAAATGCTCGTTCGCCTCTACGTGCTCGGAGCCCTGGAACAACATGTGCTCGAACAAATGTGCGAACCCCGTGCGGCCCGGCCGTTCGTTCGCTGAGCCCACGTGATACCATAAGTTCACCGCTACGATGGGCGCAGTATGATCTTCGGAGAGCGTTACGAAAAGGCCGTTCTCCAGCCGGAAAGTCTCTATCGGTATTCGCATGGCGTATGTGGTTTCCGCATAATATAAAGGGCTTACCCTTACTTCTCCCCCTGACAGCTCCTACAGAATGAATGATGCCTTGGTCTGGCCTGATACCATTTTTGTCGTTCGTCACGGCGAATCATCTGGCAATGTCGCACGCGACAAGGCCAACGCAGCACGCGATCTGGTCATCAAGACCACATCAAGAGACGTGGACGTGCCACTCTCCCCACTCGGCGAGCGCCAGGCCACAGCCCTCGGACACTGGTTCGGCTCACTCCCTGCCGCCGAGCGCCCTACGGTCGTCATCACGTCCCCGTACGTGCGCGCGATGCAGACCACCGCGATCATCAAATCACTTGGCAATTTCCAGTACTCCAGCGACGACGCGTGCCTGGTCGTAGACGAACGTTTCCGGGAAAAGGAGTTCGGGATGTTTGACGGCCTCACCCGGTACGGAATCATGGAGCGATTCCCCAACCAGGCGGCTGCTCGTTCGTCGCTGGGGAAGTTCTATCACAGGCCACCTGGCGGGGAAAGCTGGTGTGATGTGATACTCCGACTTAGAAGTGCTTTCGACATGTTATGCCGCGAACATCACGGCGAGCGCGTCCTTATCGTCGCGCACTCGGTCGTCGTGCTCTGCATGCGCTACATCATTGAGAGGCTCACTGAAGCCGAGATACTCGAGATAGACAGAGCAAACGAAGTCGCCAACTGCTCGGTGACCCGTTTCGATGGCGATCTGACCCGGGGTAGCGTCGGCAAACTCGTTCTGGACAGCTTCAACTTCGTCGCACCACTTCTGGCGGAGGGTGCACCAGTAACCGCAGAGCCAGATACGCCGGATACTGCTACACGCTGATGCGATGCATCGGGTGACGCGTGGCTCTGCTGCTCAATTCGCCGGAGGCTTATCCAGGACGATGAACTTCACGTCGTCGTGGCCCATGGCGCGGAGCCATGCTATCAACTCATTCACGCGGCTTGGTATGAAGATCCCCGTTCCGCCGACAATCTTGCGCTGCACAACCAGTTCGCGGCCTTTCTGCGTGTAACTCGTCGCGTAGCTCCCGAACACGCTGTTGGCCGTTACATCGGTCGGGAGCCGCGCGTGCCACCCTTCAGGAAGCTCCACACGCAGCTCCATTATCGCTGTCTGCCGCCCGAAAATCTTCGAAGCGTCGATCGGAAATTGCCGACTCGGGAGCCGCGCTATGTCATCCGCTGCCGCCCCCATCGCGGCAAAATTTGTGAAAGGATTGTTCAGCAACTCCACGGATCCTGCCGCCGTTGTTGCATTCGCACTGCTGATCCGGACTTCTACATGAGTCGGTGCGGAATAATCGCGTCCGTTGAATGCGACTAGTGAGTCGCCATCGCTACTGGCGAAATACTTGCGCGCAACTCGGCGCGCTCCTTCGGCACGTTGCGTCGAGTCAAGTGGAGCTGCGAACGTGGCGCGCATGCCAGCCGCAATCGACCCTGTAACCGACTCCTGGTATTTGCCGTTGAATTTGCCATCCGCGGTTAGCGTCCCGATCAGATCAGTGGTCTGGACGTTCGCCGACGGAGAGTCAATCGGCAGGACAACCTCCTGGCTCCTGCCGTCGGGGAACACCACGAGCGCGAAGCCACCCTGAATGCTCGGCGGCAGCTCACCGTAGGCGTTGAACGAGGAAGTGAGATCCACGAACTGGGAACCGCCGTCGGCGAGCTGCACCGCCGCAATTTCATGATTGAACTGCTGAGGCGACGGTAGATCACGGCGCGCCGTCCTGTTTATGCTCAACAAGACGGGAAAGGCGCGAATACCAAGATGGGCCAGCGATGCGATAAATAGCGTAGTCTTGTCCTTGCAATCACCATAGCCCGTAGTGATAACGGTATCGGGCATGCGCGGCTGATAGCCGCCGATGCCGAGCTCAATGCCCACGTACCTGATGTCTTGCGCCACCCACCGATGCACCGCTCGAATGGAATCATCTCGCGTTTTTGCACCAGCGACGAGTGAGTCAACGATGTGCGACAGCAGCGGCGTGTCCTTGTAGCGATCTCGCGCGAGGTCAGCGTACCACTTCGAGACGTCGGTCCAGGTGACAGGACCGCCGATGCGAACACGCATTACGACTCCGTTCGAGTCAGCTGCGAACGGCTCTGCACGCACCTTCGGCGTGTGCTCCCGCATCCACGTGTACGTCGTGCGGCCCGCAGTTGTCTTAGTTGCCCGCTTGAAATCGAGATTCTCTTCGTTGATCCTTGGTGTTAGTGACGATGGAACGTCCAGGACAAAACTGGCGCGCTCGACCGACGACCCTGGTGTGAACACGTAGCTCTGGTCAAAATCGCCCTTCAATGTCGGTTTCTTTTCCTCGACGGAGAAATCGACGTCGAGCAAGTTGCCAGCGTTCACGCCGGACAACGACATGCGGACAATTTTCTGATCGGTGTACATCGGCGATGTAGACACGGGGGCGGGAACGTCAGATTCCTGAATCTGCGTCGGTGCGGCACTCACGACTGTTCCATCAGGGCGCACCACCCGTAGCCAGTGCACTACGAAGGCCTGATGTCCCGGAACGAAGCCGAACTGCTGCTCGCGCAGATGCATGGCTCCGGCATCTGTCAGCACCTGAATGATGCGCCGGAACCGCTTGGTCACGCGACCATCGTTGTCAACACGCACCGATGTGTTGTCTACAAGGATGTGCGTACCTTCGCCCTGATACTTCGCCGGATCGACGGCGAGTTTGTACAGAGAATCGTCAACTAGTGTCGGTACTACTGAGGGAACCATGACGCTCTGAGCCATGCACAACGGCGCGCACACAGACGCGCACACAGACGCGCACAAGGGCGCGAGTGCAAATAGCGCTGCTGCTGCCACTATTGTGTATCGCGTCAGGTCCACCCGTTGTGCTCGCGCAATGCCTTGATGTGCGCGGTGTGATGTCGGCCGTGCCACGCATACAACGCAATTACCTCTCGCATAGAAACAGTTCGATTGTGATCTGGGTGAATGTAGCAGCGCTCGAAATCAGCATCGGACATCGCCTGCAACAACGCAACCCAACGCGCATGCATCGCCTCGACCAGCTTAAGCGAAACTTCCGCTGGAACTGACTTCACATCCGCGAGTTTCGCCCATTGCGCCTCGTCGTACGGCTTGATCGTCGGGGTGTCTTCTGTCAGTGCCAATTTGAAACGCACATATGCGTTCATGTGGCTGTCGGCGATGTGATGCACAACCTCGCGCGGCGTCCACCCGCCCTCACGGTACGGTGTGTTCAACTGAGCCTCGCTCAGCCCGGCGACCGCTGCACGAAGCTGCTGCGGCAACACGGCGATATCAGCGATCGAAGCGTCGATCGCGGCCCGCGATAAGTCTCCACCGTACGTGAAGTGTCCGATCGGATATCGAACATCACCAGCCATTGATGCCGACGCTGTCATTGGGTTCCGCCCCGTTCCTTATGTATTGCGGCATTCACAAAATCGACGAACCGCTGCGCCTCGCCGGGGTCGAAGGAGTCGAGTGCCTTGTGCCCGCTCTGTGAGACGTTTTCGAACGACATTCGCCTCTTGTTGCGGTACTTGAACTCGATTGCTGCATCGCGGTACCTGACAGTGTCGATATCCGCGAGTGGGTATCTGAGTTTCATCTGAAGCGCGTTGCCGACGCTCTTTTTCACCAACTTCTCGATAGTTCTACCTATCGCACTTGATGTTTCTTCCGTATCGCGTGCCATATCGGTTCGCGCTGCAGTGAGCACCGAATCCGTAAGACCCATGAACACGGTATCCCGCGCTAGCCCGAGATTCATTGTACCATCGGTAGTCCGTATTACCATGCTGTCGCCAAATGCCTTCCCTGGGACGCTGGATCGCGCGGAACTCTCAGGACGGTCGTTCCCACCACACGCAGCAAGGAAAAGCATCGGCACCGCGGCAGTAGCCAGAATCAGTCGTCGTGGCATTTTCTTCCTCAAAGTATTCAGTTGACTGTTACTGAACTGGATCGCCGTTGGAGTCTCGAAACAGCAACGGTCCAATGTTTAGCGCCCTTACGGGTCCTTCGATGGTCCTCCGATCTCCCACTATCAGCACCGTGAGATGTGATAGATCGATGTACTTCTCCGCCGCGTGCTGTGCTTCCGCCTGTGTCACGTTGCCGATATCGCTAACGACCCGGTTATAATAGTCCAACGGGAGCCCATACAACGCTACGTTGCTCAATCCCGTTGCAATCTGACCAATGGTCTCGAATTCACTTGGCAGCTCGAGCTGCAGATACCGTTTCGTCTTGGTCAGCTCCGCAACCGGAATCGTGTCACGAATCGCCTTGAGTTGCTTCAGGAACTCGACCAGTGCCGAATCGGACTTCGTCGACACCACCTCCGCCGATGCCGTGAACGGGCCGCCATCCTTGCGCATGTCGAACTGTGAGTAGGCACCGTAGGTGTAACCCTTGTCCTCGCGCAGGTCCTGATTCAGCCGGCTGGTGAACGAGCCGCCAAGTGTCGTATTCGTCACAAGGATCGGGAAGTAATCCAATGTCGTTCGCGGCGGCCCCGCCCATCCCAGTCTGAATGATGACTGCGCTGCGTCGGGCTTGTCGATCATGTAAATCGTCGTGACCGGCGGTTTCTGCGCTGCGCCAACGCTCACTGCTGGCGCGGTCGCCCCGGCCCAGTGACCGAATAGCGCATTCATCTTCACTTCCAGCGCGGTGGGCATGATGTCGCCGACAGCTATGAGCGTTGCGCCATTAGGAGCGAAGTGGCTTGCATAGAACGCGCCCAGATCCGCAACGGTCGTCGCCTCCACAGAGGCATCGGTCCCAATCGGCGAGCGTCCGTATGGACTGTCCTTGCCGTATAACAGGACGGGATAGACGAGACTCGCTACCGCTGGTCCCTGATCCTTCAGTTGAAGCAGCGACGTCAGTCGCTCCTGCTTCACACGTGCAAATTCCGCGGCCGGAAAGGATGGATGCAACGCGATATCCGCAAACAGTGCGAGCGCGCTGTCGAGCTGTGCAGTGGGCGTGGACAGATCCACGGTCGTTGCATCCCACCCGCTGGAGCTACGGAGGGAAATACCAAGGTATGCTGCCTGATCCGCGATCTGCAGCGAAGTACGCGTGGTTGTTCCTTCGGTCAGCATAGCCGCTACCAGATTCGCAGCGCCGGCACGGTCAGTAGCGTTTGCGGTCGCGCCGGACGGGATTACAAGCACGAATTCGGCTACCGGAAGATCGTGACGTTCGACGATCATCAGCTTGAGTCCGTTCGCAAGCTCGCGCACCGTAACTGGCGGAAAGCGCAACGCCGGCGGAGGCCCCAGCACAGGAGGCGTGCTGCGATCGACCTGCGCCTGTGCGTCGCGAGGTGCAGTACCGGAAAGTGCGACCAGCGTGATTGTTGCCACTACTAATAAAGACCTGACGCTCGAGAGACTCACCATGCGTCTCCTTTTACCATCATCGAGGTCATCCGCTCTGGTACGACTGTCAGCACGACTTTTGGCTTGCCGAGGTACATTCGCGCAACTCGCTGCACGTCCCCGCGCGTCACGGCATCATACCTCGCCGCGTCTCGTTGCACGTAATCGGGATCGCCAACGAAGTAATTGTATTGGTTGAGCATCTCGGCGTTGCCAAGATCGGTCCCGAGCGAATTGAGAAAATCAGACCGCGTCGAATTCTGCACGCGCGCCAGCTCGCGTGATGTGACCCCATCCTTCTGCAACTTCACGAGCTCGCTACGAATCACCGCGTCGACGCTATCCGGTGAAATGCCTTTCCGCGGCGTCACCCTGATCTGGAAATAGCCTGCAATGTGTTCCCCATCCTGGTACGATATCACATCCTGCGCAATTTGCAGATCGTAAACCAACCGCTTGTACAGCCGCGAATTCTTTCCATCGGTAAGAACCGACGCCAGTACGTTCAATGCTGCGTCGTCGCGAGCGAAATCCTTCACCGTCGACCACGTGTAGTAAACGCGCGGCAGCTGCACGTGATCCTGCAACACCAGGAAGCTGTCGCGGGGAATCACTACCGGTGCAGGCGAGAGCCGCGGGGGAATCGCTGGTCCGTGTGGTATGCCGCCGAAGTAATGCTTAACGAGCGCTTTCGCTGAATCAGCGCTGAAGTCGCCGGCGATCACGAGCGTGGCGTTGTTGGGTGCGTAATAGGTCCGGAAGAAGTTCTTCACATCTTCCAGCGTCGCAGCCGAAAGATCAGCCATGGAGCCAATCACCGGCCATGAGTACGGATGGCCAGTCGGGTACAGCGCCGCAAGAATCGTCTCGTCGGCTTTCCCGTACGGCACGTTGTCCACCCGCTGACGTCGTTCATTTTCCACCACCTCGCGCTGCAGATTCAACTTCGCCTGGTCGAGCGCCGGCAACAGAAAACCCATCCGGTCGCTGTCGAGATACAGCGCGAGCGGCAGTGCGTTCGACGGCATCGTCTCGTAGTAATTCGTGCGATCTTCAGTTGTCGAGCCGTTGTTGTTCGCACCTGCCGATTCCAGTAGCTGGTCGAATCGCCCGGTCGGTACGTGCTCCGACCCCATGAACATGAGATGCTCGAACAGGTGAGCAAAGCCGGTATGACCAGCCTTCTCGTCGCCTGAACCGACGTGATACCACATGTCCACCGCGATCATCGAGGTGGTGTGATCCTCGTGCAGGATCACCTGCAGACCATTTGGAAGGGTGTACTTCTCGAATGGTATTCTTGGAATCGCCTGGGCACCTAGCCCCGCCGTCATCGTCGCCATCGTCGCCAGCCCGATCGCAACCAGTAGAGTGAGACCAAAGCCGCGACGGATACCGCCGCCTCTCGTTTTCATCTTCGTCATCGTTCGGCAGTGAAAGCGACTGACTCCCCTAGCGGTTCGCTGAATATACAGTGCCAGTGTACCCGCGCCGGACGTCACTCTACACACTGCGCTTCTCGCGAGGCACCGGGCATTCAACAGTATACCCTTTAGCTGCGAGCGCCGTCTTGAAGACGTCCTGTACGTCGGCTTCGCCGTGTACGAGAAAGACCTGACCCAAATTCGGCGACGTTGCCTTCACGCCATCCAGCCACGAAGCCAGTTCAGTTCGGTCCGCATGCGCGCTGTAACCGTCCAGTATCTTCACCTCGGCGCGCAACGGAATGTCATCCCCATAAATCCGGATCGTCGGCGGTCGTGTTTCGATCCGCTGCCCCAGAGTGCCCTCGGCTTGGTAACCGACGAAGAGAATCGTGTTCTTCGGATCCGATGCGCCATGCTGCAGGTGATGCAGGATCCGGCCAGCTTCCACCATGCCCGATGCAGCGATGATCACCATCGGACCACGCGCGGTGTTCAACGCCTTGGATTCCTCCACGCTGCGTGTGAAGTGTACCTGCGGAAACCGGAACAGATTGGTCGCCCTGTTCACAAGCTCCTCCGTGTGGTCGAACACTTCAGGATGCATCTCGAACACCGTCGTCGTATCCGCGGCCAGCGGGCTGTCGACGTAAATGGGAATCTCCGGAATGGCTCCCTCACGCGACAATCCGTTGAGGTTGTACAGCAGCTCCTGTGTGCGCCCCACAGCGAATGATGGAATCAGCACTCGGCCACCGCGCGCCGCGGTCTCGCGCACCACCTGCGCGAGCGTTGCCCGGGCATCGCCCACCGATTCATGGTCGCGGTTGCCATAGGTGGATTCCATGATCACCACGTCAGCACCTTGTGGCACTACCGGATCCCGAATGATCGACAGACCCGTCCTACCGATGTCGCCAGAAAAGACCAGCCGCTTGGTCTTCCCGTTCTCTGTCACATCCAGCAGCACCGACGCCGAGCCGAGGATGTGGCCGGCATCTATGTAAGTGCAGCGGATGCCCGGTACCACGTCGAAGGTCTTGTTGTAAGGAATTCCGATCATGAGCTCCTGCGTCCGCACCGCGTCGCGCATGGTGTAAAGCGGCTCCACGAACTCCTTGTGATTCTTGGCCAGATGCCTGGAATCACTCTCCTGGATGTGCGCGGAATCGGCCAGCATCACCGCGCAGAGATCGCGCGTGGCCGCGGTGGCGAAGATCGTTTTGGAGTATCCTTTGCCCGCCAGGAATGGCAGGCGACCGGAGTGGTCGATGTGTGCATGTGACAGCACGACGGCGTCGATCTCGTTAACCGGCACCGGCAGCGTCTTGTTCTTCTCGGCGGCCTGGCTGCGGTGTCCCTGGAACATGCCGCAGTCGAGTAGGACCACCTTGCCGTTGGCGCGCAGAATGTGGCACGAGCCGGTAACCTCCCGAGCGGCACCGTAGAATTCTATTTCCATGGATGAATTCCGTAATTCCCGCGAAAGCGGGAATCTATTAGTGTTAGAATGCTACTATTGGTGGAATGGTCAACCTTCTGCTGACCGGCTGAATATCAGGACTATCTGCTCGCCTCGCTGGTTCATGAGCGTCGGCTCCCAGCCCCTGCGACTCCGCTCGTTGAGCAGGTCGGTCAGGGTATCTTCATTCTCTCGCGTATGGCGCGTAAGCTTGAGCACTACTGCCTGATATTCTTTCATTGATATTATGGAGTTTTCGAACCTCACTATTATCCGCCACCCGCTCGTTCTCCACAAGATTACCCTGCTTAGAGATCGACGGACGCCCACGAAGATCTTCAAGGAGCTGGTGGATGAGATCGCGACCCTCATGGCGTATGAGGCGACCAAGGACTTGGGTGTCGAGCCTCGGGAAGTGGACACACCTCTCGAGCCCACTACTGGACATCACATCAGCGGAAAGAAGCTGACACTCGTCCCCATCCTACGTGCGGGTTTGGGAATGGTTGAAGGCGTCCTTCGGCTCGTCCCTTCAGCGCGGGTCGGGCATATTGGCCTGTATCGCGATCACGAAACGCTGCAGCCAGTCGACTACTACTTCAAAATTCCCGGCGACGCCGCGGAGCGCGATTTCTTCGTGCTGGATCCGATGCTAGCAACTGGCGGTAGTGCTGTAGCGGCGGTCTCCTCGCTCAAGCGAACCGGTGCGACACGTATCCGATTCCTGTGCCTTGTCGCCGCTCCGGAAGGCGTTCAGAAGATGCTGGATGCACACCCGGATGTTCAGATCTACGCTGCGTCGCTCGACCGCGAGCTCAATTCGGTCGGTTACATCCTGCCGGGTCTGGGCGATGCAGGAGACAGGCTTTTCGGAACTCGGTGATCGTTACGCGAACCATTCCCGTGGATCGCTCTGCTGCCGGCGTGCGGCTTCTACCACCCAGCGCTGCCCCACCCGATCGGTGATCTCATCCGGCACCAGATCGAACCACGCATTCGCTTGCGTGAGGTCGCCGATGCGGCGCCACAGCTCACCGACTAGATAAACGAGCACCGCGCGATCGTCGCGCGGCACCGTATCGTAGAATTCCAGCGCTTGCTCCAGCGACCTTGCAGCGAGTCTCCGGTAATAGCGTTCCGCTTCGACGTCGCCTTCATCCACGCAGCACCAGGCAGCGCGTAACCACAAATCGCCGATGTAGCGCCGGTCGGCGCCCTGCCACTCGGCGACTTTGGCGGCTGCCTCGTATTTCTCTGAGCCCGTAGCCCCACCGTTTGCGTGCGGCGACAGCTCGCTCCACACTCGTTCCCGCACCAGCGGGCTGATGTCAGTCTGGTCCGTGAAATCACGCTCAGCGCCCGAGTAACCACATCGGTCGCACATGTGTATCTGATACGCCCACGGCTGCGCGCCGGCGG
>JBDTIP010000108.1:0-5244 GCA_039936295.1 Gemmatimonadaceae bacterium | reverse complement strand
TACGGCGGCGGCCCCGGCATGGTGATGAAGCCCGATCCGTTCTTCGAAGCTGTGGAAGCGCTCGGTGCGAGCGCGCCGATTGTATTGCTCTCGCCGCGTGGTCGCAGATTCGAACAGGCTGACGCGGTGCGGTTCGCGAACGGAACTCAGCTCACGCTCCTGTGCGGCCACTACAAGGACGTGGATCAGCGCGTCGCAGATCATCTAGCAACCGAAGAGCTCTCGCTGGGCAACTTTGTGGTGAGTGGCGGCGAAGTCGCGGCGCTCGCGATCATCGACGCGACGGTGAGGCTGTTGCAGGGTGCGATGTCGGATCTGGAAAGCGCGTACGGCGATTCCTTCTACGACGGCCGCGGGATCTCGGCGCCGAGCTATACCAGACCGCCCGAGTTTCGAGGGTATGGAGTGCCGGAGATACTTTTGTCCGGCGACCATGCAAAGATTGCTAAGTGGAGACGAGATAACGAACGCTGATCTGCAACGCGCCTTCCCGTCGTGCAACAATCACATCGGCGGGCGTGACGAATCGGAAACTCGCTCCGGGTCACTCAGCTGTCGTATGTATGTATCACCCATTTCGGTTGCACCCACGCGCCGTTAATCCGCACGATTGTGAGCGTGCCGGTTTCTACGAAGGCCGGCTGTCCGTGAGGACCGTTAATCCGGACGCGCAACACAATGCTAGCAATGTCTCCATGAACGATCGGTTCGCCTACGGCCACGGCGCCATCAACCGTATCGTAGCGACACTGGTGAAGCTTGTCGCAAGTCTGCGGCAGCGGCGTCGACGAGCTTTCGGTCAGCTCACCGGCTGCGACGAGTGCGCGGCGATGGTCAGCTGCGAGAGCCGAATCGGGACAGATACGGTTACCGAGACATCCCGACGTCTGGAACACCACAAGCCGGTGGCCATACGTCGCTGCCAGATATCGACCGACCGACGCCATAACGTCTCGCTGGGCATTCGTGGGATCCTGTGCGCGTACAGGGCCAGAAAGGGTGGTGCCCAACAACAACGCGCATAGTGCGTGGGACACTCTGATGATGTTCATTCTCATATCACGGGTGGCTGGTTGCCGCAGTATGTTGACAACGCGTAAGCGCCCATCGTCGTTGGATCACCGGCAAAGCCAGTCGCGGGATCTGGATCGCCGACGCCGTAATCTTGCATGCCCATCGCGTGAGCAGTCTCGTGTCGTCCAACGAGAGGAATGTTGCCGCCGTCACTCCAAATGTGAATCTCATTAGGGAGGACAGTATGATAGTCTCCGGTAACTATATTGCCTTGATACACATATTGACTGTGCCACTCTCGAACGCCCTGCGAGCCGCGGTCGACAAATCCTTGCAATGTAGCACCCATGCGCTGACATGTGGTGTCCGCTACCAAGCTCAGCCTAGCAGCCTCGTCGCCGAGAGACGACATGGTACCGTCGGAGGCACCATCGGTGCAAGGGTGACCTTCGTCAACGCCGGGCACATGCTCGTAGCAAATAGAGTCACCAACGGCGATGAAGGCCGATGGTGTAACGGAACGCACGGGACTCACTGGGTCAACGCCGCATGCGATCACACCCCCGATCAGGATCGCTGGTAAGATCACGCGGCCCACGGAACTCATCAAGTGCAGGTACCGATATTGAAGGAGGCCACCAAAATTCCCTGTCGGAAGCTACCCCCCCCCTCCGCGCGACACGCAAGTGGCACCGCGTACCTTCGCACATTCTTGCCGGTGAATGACGAGCGAAATGGTGAATTCAGGCGTACTCTTAACGATAATCTCGCGATGATGTGGGGCAATGGGGTTGGTCTCGCGGAATTTTCAAAGTTCCGAGAATATTTTGTACCCGAGATACTGCTCTCCGGCGACCATGCAAAAATCGCGAAGTGGGAGATGGAGCAGGAAGGGTAGCATGCCCACCAGCGCCTTCTCTTAGAAATCATTGTCGAGCATCGACTCAATCCGATGCAGAAATGGCTCTACCTCGTCAATCTGTGGAAATTCGTGAGGGGAGAATAAACGGTTCGCGACTAGATATCCTCCATGCCTCTGAATCATGCGCCTCACCTCCACGCGTTCTATGAATGAGGTCCTGACATCAACTGTTTGAGTGGTTGTCCCTGACAGGAAGTCGGTGACGAGCGCGAACGTTTGATGGCAATATCTCCATGGTGGCAACTGTTCCGGGTTTGGTCCGAGGATAGTGAAGAGAGAGCTCCAGCCTATTGCGTATCCGGCATCGCGCCCGGGTGCGATACTCAAACCGCCGGCCTCTACCAAGGCATCCAGCACCCGTTTGACAGCGGGCCTTGAATATCCAATAGCCTCTGCGATTGCTCCAGAATCAATGTATTCTCCGGGATCATCTTTGCGCATCAGAAAAACAATGACATCTGGCCGTATCCCCAATCCGAACATGCCTCGCAGCCGAAGCCAAGTCGCTGTTGGGCGAGTAAGGTCCACTCGCACCGCTCGCATCTTGTTGTCGCGATGAGCGAGTGTTTGCGTCGCTTCCGCGTACAACGGCTTCCAGCGTGCCTCAGCGCCTGCCTCTGCGATGATGCGTGCGAATCCGCGTAGCCTTTCGTATACGGGCTCTGGATATGACCGGGCCACGTTCTTGATCCTTTGGATACTCACGAAATCGCTGTTCAGGACTGCCCAACTTGTCGCGACGTCTATCAGACGCGGCTCGTCGTTCGCCAGCCAGAGGGTGACCAGGATCAACGCTTCAGGATCAATGATGCAGCGCGTGTGATTTTTCCCGGGTACCGCAGCCGCTCCCCCCAGTTCGGCCCATTGACGCCATACCGCGCTGAGGAGTGCCTGCCGCAGCTCTTGCGCTCGCCTGGTCGGGGCCGCTCGCTTAGCGGTTGTCACGATCGATGTCTCGCAGTACCTGGTCGAGTAGCGCTGTGAACCCTTCCGATGGATCCTGATCGCTCACCCAGGGCGGTTGCAGCAGCCAATTCATCGTGAGTCGGATGGAGAGCGAGCAGATCGGAATAGCGAACGCTTTGCAAGCCAGCGTGATCGGCGGCCGCGTACAACTTGAAGAAGATCAGGTCGTACCGATCGACCAAACCAGCTTCGAGCGTATGGAAGCGCCGCCAGTGAATTCGATCCACCAGCCCAATCGGCAGACCCTGGCGCCACTGGAGCGCCGGTCCCGTCTTCATCCAGTCCTGCGGCAGTCCCATGTCCAGTGCGACGCGCCGATACCATCGCCCCGGATCGACGGCCATTGTGGCGGCGGCTCCGTTACGCCTTGCGTTCCAACCATTGCCAACACGTCGACGTCACTTGTTACCCGGCTCACGAAGCCGAGCAGGTTTACCGCCGCGTCACCGGTGACCACGATGCCGTAGGCCTCGCCGTAGGTCGCGATGTATTGTCCGAGCCGCTCCAGAGCGGTTTCGAGTGCCGACGATTCCATGTGAACTTTAATTGTAGCGATTTCAACTATAATTGTCAATAATCCGACTTTAATGGACAACGCGGTGAACGACGCCTCACTGGCGTCCCGGTCCGCATCGTTCGATGATCTTTCCCCTTCCGCGGATACAACGCCTCAGCTATTTTCAAAGACTGTCCCCGAAAACGTCGAGAATCCTCCATGCACGTCTTTAGCGAAACCCAGAAAGAATGGCTCCGTACAGATGTTCCCCCCTTCCGGGCTGGTGACACCGTACGCGTCAACGTTCGGGTAAAAGAGGGTGACAAGGAGCGCGTTCAAGCTTTCGAGGGCGTCTGCATCGCCCGTCGCGGAGCTGGTGTCTCGGCAAGCTTCACGGTTCGCAAGATCTCCAACGGAGTCGGCGTCGAGCGCATCTTTCCGCTGCATTCCCCGATGCTTGCCGATATCGCCGTGGTTCGCCGCGGTCGCGTCCGCCGTGCCAAGCTCTTCTATCTCCGGGCACTTACCGGCAAGGCCACGCGCATCAAGGAGCGCAAGGTCAAGCCAGCGACGGCACCGGTCGCCAACGCCTGATGAGGTGGGGCCCTGTGGAGCGTGAACTACGCTCTGCTGGCGGCCTCCTTCTGGCTGGAGTAGATGAAGTCGGACGGGGCCCTCTCGCGGGCCCCGTTGTCGCATGCGCTGTCGTCATGGACCCAGATGCCGCTACCATCAACGGCGTCGCCGACTCCAAGACCGTCGGCGCCACTGAACGACGCGAGCTCGCCGTCAAAATCCTCGCCCGCGCCATTTGCGTTGGGCTTGGCGCGGCGTCGGTTAGAGAGATCGATCGCCTCAACATCTACCACGCCAGCACTCTCGCTATCCGCCGCGCTATTGGCAAGCTCCGGGTCACGCCGAGTCACGTGCTGATTGACGGCAATCCGATCAGGGCGCTGGAGATCGAGCATCGCGCTATCGTTGGCGGCGATGCGACGTGCTACAGCATCGCCTGTGCTTCGATCGTCGCCAAGGTCACCCGCGACAGACTCATGATCTCGCTCGCACGGCGCTATCCGGCATATCTTTGGGAGCGCAATGTTGGCTACTGCACGGCCGCGCACCTGTTGGCTCTCACCTCCGTGGGGCCGACCGTCCATCACCGCAAGACTTTCGGACCAGTCGCACAGTGTCAGCTTCAGCTCCGCTAATAGGCGTAATCATGGGGTCGCAGTCGGATTGGGAGACGATGTCCCACGCCGCCACGACTCTCGAGCAGCTCGGTGTTCCATTTGAGACGCGCATCGTAAGTGCGCACCGGACGCCGGATCTGCTGTTTGAGTATGCGTCCGGCGCCGCCGCGCGCGGGCTGGAAGTGATCATCGCCGGCGCCGGCGGCGCTGCGCACCTGCCGGGCATGTGCGCATCCAAGACCGCAATCCCGGTGCTCGGCGTTCCAGTGGAATCCAAGGCGCTGCACGGTATGGATTCGTTGCTATCCATTGTGCAGATGCCGGCTGGAGTGCCTGTCGGTACGCTCGCGATCGGTCGCGCCGGCGCTATCAACGCAGCGCTGCTTGCGTCTGCAATTGTTGAGAATCGTCACGAGGAGTATCGCGCGGCACTGGAGCGCTTCCGCGCCGAGCAGACGAAGAAAGTGATGGATACTCCGGAGCCCCGAGGCAATCTCTGATGACGTGGCTTGTACGCCGTATTCTACGATGGCTGGTTGGCTGGCTGATCCCGTGAGCGCCGCTGAAGTTGCTGGATCCCGCGACGGTGCTGAAATCCGCGTTGGGATACTTGGCGCGGGTCAGCTCGGACAAATGCTCGCGCTTGCGGGTAT
>JBDTIP010000107.1:0-15054 GCA_039936295.1 Gemmatimonadaceae bacterium | reverse complement strand
GGGAATTGAACCCGCAACCCCCGGAACCACAATCCGGTGCTCTAACCAATTGAGCTACAGCCACCATGTTCGGGCTTCTCGCCCGAGCATTTCATTCTAATCCCGCAAACCGAAGCCAGCAACCAACGACCAGGGCGGCGCGGACTACGATCAGTCCTTGGCGCGGTCCATGTATTCACCCGTGGTCGGATTCACCCGAACTCGCTCGCCCTGCGCGATGAACTCGGGGACGTTGATCGTCACGCCGTTGCTCAGCTTGGCGGGCTTGGTCGACGCCGTCTTGGTCGCTGTCTTCATGACCGGAGCGGTATCGACAATCTCCAGATTGAGCGAATTGGGAAGCTGAATGCCGATCGGGTTGCCGTCATAGTACTCCGCCTGGATCTTCATGCCCGGCTGCATCCACTGCGCGGCGTCGCCCAGCGCTTCCTCGTCCATCTCGATCTGGTCGTAGTTCTCGGTGTTCATGAAGTGGTAGGTGTCGCCACCCTGGTACATGAACTCGAGATCGTGGGTCTCCATCGCGGCTCTCTCGATGGAATCCGCCGCCCGGAAACGGTGCTCGAAACTGTTCCCGGTTCGGATGTTCTTGAGCTTCGCCTGGACCATTGCCCGCAGGTTGCCCGGCGTGTGGTGGCGGAACTCGACGACTCGGCATGGCTCGCCCTCGAACACGAGAACCATTCCGCGCCGAATCTGCGTGGCTGGCATCGCCATTAATCAAATCCTCGGAAAAACGTACATAGCCTTTAAAGGTAGCGACCCGCGCCTTGGCCGGGCAACCGTTGCGCCGGAAACATCAGAACACGGATAAACAGCCCGATCGCTGCGCACGGCGAGCTCGGCTAGCGCAGCGAGCCCTTCAGCGCATTCCACACATTGGCAGCCACTATTCGCTCACCCGTGGCATTCGGGTGCACACCGTCGGCCTGGTTTAGCGCCGGAATGCCTGCCACACCGCCCAGGAGAAAGGGGATGAGCGTCGCGCCTCTCTCCCTGGCCAGCTCTCCATACATGTTGTGGAAGGCGGTCGTGTACGCAGACCCCAGATTTGGCGGCGCCTCCATCTGGACTAGAAATATCCTTGCCGATGGCTTCAATGTCTTTACGCTGTCGAGGATGGCGCTGATGTTGCGGCGCGCCTCCGATACCGGAAGCGCACGCAGCGCATCGTTGGCACCGGTCTCGATAACCACAATGTCCGCTGGCGAGCGGAGAACCCAGGCAATGCGGTTGAGCGCGCCGGCCGAAGTCTCACCGCTCACCCCAGCGTTGATTGCCGTGATCGGAGTTCCAGCAGAATCGGCCTTCTCCTGAACGAGTGTGGGATATGCCTGATCGGGCTGAAGGCCCAAGCCGGCGGTGAGGCTGGTGCCTATGAAGAGGATCCGCGGACCTGTGCCGCCCGTTCGTGGCACTGCGATCGGTTGAGAATGTTCGGTCGTCATAATCGCCTGGGCATCGGCCGGTGTCTTATCTTTCGCCGCCGGACTGCATCCCGCCACGAAACTCGCGGAAGCCAGGCCGGCGGCCACGTAAAGCCACACATAACCGACGTCTTTATTCATGCTCATTGCTGAATCGTTGACCAAGGAATACCGAAGCGGCGAGCGAAAGCTCGCTGTTCTCCGGAACGTATCGTTCGCCGTGCAGCCAGGCGAATTCGTCGCGATAACCGGGCCGTCCGGAAGCGGGAAAACTACCCTGCTCGGCTTGCTCGCCGGTCTCGATACACCAACCGGCGGCCGGGTGATCCTGGACGGCGCCGAGATGTCCAGCATGAGTGAGGACGACCGGGCCAGGGTGCGATCGCAAAAGGTTGGATTCGTCTTCCAGAGCTTTCAGCTGATATCAACGCTTACGGCCGCCGAGAACGTGCAGGTGCCGTTGGAGTTGCGCGGCGAGAGCGGCGCGGAGCGAAGAGCCGCCGATCTGCTTGACCGTGTGGGGCTCGGAGAACGCGCACAGCATTTCCCCACCCAGCTCTCGGGCGGTGAACAGCAACGAGTGGCCATCGCTCGTGCATTCTCCAACCGGCCGTCGATTCTGTTCGCCGACGAGCCGACCGGAAATCTCGACGCCGCAAGCGGTGAGCGTGTGGTTGCGTTGCTGGAAGAGCTGAATCACGAATCTGGATCCACCGTAGTTCTGGTCACGCACGATCCGGCGCTCGCAACGCGTGCGCGGCGCCAGATCCGACTTGCGGACGGCATGCTCATCGAGGACACCGGATCGTCGGGACGCACGGCTTGAGCGCGTCAGCATTGCAGCTGGGCCGGCTCGCGTGGCGCGAAAGCCGCACGGCACGGCGAAGATTGTTTCTCTACATGTCGACGATTGCGGTGGGGGTGGCCGCGCTCGTCTCGATAGACTCCTTCGCTCGTAACGTCACGCGCTCCGTGCGCGAACAGTCGCGCTCGCTCCTCGGCGGCGACTTACGCCTGTCGAGCCGCCGTCCGTTTGACAAGGCCACCGAAGGTCTGCTCGATTCGCTGTCGCGCGCAGGAATTCCCAACGCGCGCGCGACGAGCTTTCCCTCGATGGCAGTCATTCCTCGCAATGGCGATACGCGGCTCGCACAGATCTATGGAGTGACCGCGAGCTATCCGCTCTACGGACAGATAACCACGCAGCCGGCGAGACAGTACGAAACGCTGCAGGCCGGACCGAACGCACTGGTAGATCCGTCACTGCTCATCGCGCTCGACGCTCGCGTGGGCGACACTCTCAAAGTAGGCTACGGCAAATTCGTCATTACCGGGACATTGAAGGACGTTCCTGGAACCTCCGGACTGTCCAACGCGTTCGCGCCACGCATCTACATTCCAGCGCGATATCTACCCGAGACGCGGCTGCTCGTGTTTGGCAGCACCGCAGATTACAACGCGGTGATCAGGATCGCCGCCGCCGCCGACCCTGATGCGTTCATCCACCCGTTCCGTCCGCGGCTATCGAAGCAGGATGTCGGCGTCCGCACGGTAACGCAATCTGAAGAGGCGGCCGCGCGCGCTACCGAGAACTTGGCCAACTTCATCGGCATCGTTGGAATGGTCGCGTTGCTGCTGGGCGGAATCGGCGTGGCGAGCGGAGTACGCGCCTTTGTCGCGCGCAAGATCGACACGGTAGCGATTTTCCGCTGCCTCGGCGCATCCGGCAATCAGGTGCTTGGCATGTACGTCGCCCAGGCCATGGTGATGGGGTTGCTAGGCGCGCTCATTGGAGCACTTGGTGGGGTCGTGATCCAGTATCTGATGCCGCTCGCGTTCAAGGGGTTGTTACCCGTGGATGTTCACGTCAGTATCGAGCCACTCGCGATACTGACTGGAGTGGCGATTGGCGGCTGGATCGCGATTGTTTTTGCGTTGCGTCCTCTGCTGGCGCTGCGGAACGTGTCACCCTTGCAAACGCTCAGGCGCGACGCAGACTCCGAAGTGCTGCGCATGCACTGGAACGATCTTCCACGTCTGCTTGTGGATGCTGCGCTGGTGCTGAGCGTCGTCGGGATTGCGATCGCGCGATCGCAGACGGTGCGGCAGGGGCTCTGGATCGCCGCCGCGACTGGCGCCGTTCTGCTTGTCCTGGCGCTCGTCGCCACTGCGCTCTCGCGCGTTGCACGCAATTCCGTACGCGCCGGCTGGCCGTACGTCGTCCGTCAGGGCATTGCCAACGTCTACCGGCCGGCGAACCAGACGCGCGCGGTGATGCTGTCGCTCGGCTTTGGCGCATTCCTGGTGACGACTCTCTATTTGCTGCAAAACAGCATCGTGCGCGACCTGTCGGTCGACGCCGCATCGTCGGGCGCAAATCTCCTGATGTTTGACGTTCAGGGCGACCAGGCTCTGCCTATTGATTCCGTGATCCGCGCGCGCGGCTTCACCATCGCGCAGCAATCGCCAGTGGTACCGATGCGCATCGCGTCGATAAATGGTCGCACCACAGAATCAATCGTGGCGGATTCCACCCGAAACCGCCGCGCTGGTTGGGCGGTACGGCGAGAATACCGGGCGACGTACCGCGATTCGATGACAGCTGGCGAAACTCTTTCCAGCGGCAAGTGGTTCACGCCACCCAAGGCGGACAACGCGCCATTCACACCACTCGACACAGGGGAAGTCTCGCTCGACGCCGGCGTTGCCGGAGAGCTGCGCGTGAAACTCGGCGATGAAATAACGTGGAACGTCCAGGGCGTCGAAATTCCCACGCGCGTCACAAGCTTTCGTGAAGTAAAATGGACGCGATTCGAGCCGAATTTCTTCGCGGTATTTCCGACCCGCGTGCTCGAGGCGGCGCCACACCAGTACACAGTACTCGCACGCGTCCCCGGCGCACTGAACGTTGCCAGGATTCAGCGTGATCTCGTACGCAGATTTCCCAACGTGTCGAGCATTGATCTGTCTCTGATCATGGATACGATTGGGAAGATCATAGCGCGAGTGTCGACCGCTGTTCGGTTCATGGCGCTGTTCAGCGTGATCATGGGAATCCCAGTTCTTTTCAGCGCGGTATCGTCAACGCGCAGAGAGCGCATCCGTGAGAGTGTGTTGCTCAAGACGCTAGGGGCGACGCGCGCTCAGATCATGCGCATCCTGCTGACCGAATATGCGTTGCTGGGCGTGCTCGGCAGTCTGACCGGCCTGATACTCGCGCTCGGCGGAAGCTGGGCGCTGACGCATTTTGTTTTTCACGTGAAGTACGCGCCGCAGTTCGGGCCGGCGTTTGTAATAACGCTTGTCATGATGGCGATTGCGATCGCGATCGGCGCCATAGCCGGACGCGATGTGTTCCGCGAAACGGCCATGACCGCACTGCGCGAAAGCTGAGCGCGAAAACCGAGACCGATGACGGAGAGCGATCGCGTTACGTGCGTCGCTCTCCTGCCTTCGCGTTATTTCACACGCACAATGTAGACCCGGCCGTTGGGATCCGTTGCGGATCCGCCGCCAGGGTTGTTTATCTGTATCTCGCGCGCGCCGCCGTTGGTGAGCGATGTGAGGAAGTACGCGCCCGACGACGCCGGCACATTGGCGGCAAGTGTCGCGGTGCCATTCCCGATCGCCCCAACCGGTAGATACGAAGTTGCCGTCTCGAGACCGGTGAGCGTACCTGTAACGAGCTGCTTGAAGTTGTAGCTCTTGAAACTGTACGGCGAACCGGTTGGCAGGTACGTGGCGTGATCCGTGTACAGCGTCACTACGAAACGAGCCAGAATGGTGTCAAGCGGAACGCCGGTCGCGTTGACGAGGTTGACTACTCCAGTATCAGGTCCCGCGACGAGCTTCCTGGTAAGCGTACGCGGATCGCCTCCGGTGTTGAACCAGTCCGCGACATAGCGCACCAAAGCCCATTCGGCGCCGCGCGAAGCCAGATTCGCCGCAGCTTTGGGGTGAGGCACGATCGCGCCCGTGGTATCCGGACGCTCCACGTAATACTTGGAGCGCGCGAAGTTCTGCAGGAAGAATGCCTGTGTGACTGTTGTATCGAGTGCGTTTATGTCGCTGTATCCCACCGAGTAGTTGTCCGCGAAGCCGGCCTTTGCACGCCCTACTGCCTCTTCCGCGAAGTGCGCAAGGCCCTCGTCCAGCCATGTTGCCTCGAAGTTCTCCACGACGGGTGACACATAGCGGTTGCCAGAGTTAATCATGTGCTGAAACTCGTGTGCAACGGTTCCGCGGGTCACCTGACGGACGAAAGCCGTGCTGAAGGCATTTCCGTTCACTCCGTTCGGGTCCGGGGAGAGGAGATAGAAAATCTCGCCGTGATTGCTCGACAGGCATCCCTGCGCCGTCGGCGGGTAAAGATCGCCGGCAAAGAAGAAGCCGCCGACGTACCCCGTGAGACTTGCCTGGCCTGGCGCGGTGAGTTTGTTCACCGCCGGCGTGTAGTAGATGAAGATGTGACCGTTATTGTCGATGTCCGTCGGCGTGCCGAAGTAGCCCACGTCGGTTGGATATATCAGTTGATCGAACTCGTCGCCGATCGCCTGAAAGTCGGATGTCGTGAATCCGCCCGGAGGCGAGTTGACGTCGCTCACCACAATCGCGTGCTGGGAGACGTACTGGACAACACCGAGCGTCGTCGTAAAACCGTTCGCCGAACATGCCGTTGTCGTGACGCCGCCGAAACCCGCGGACGTCAGCACCTTGAACGAGATCGTCGAGCCAACGGAAGGAGGCGGGTTCTGCGCAGCCGACGGCGACGGGATCAGCCTGTTCGCCGCCGCGCCACCAGACGCACCCATTCCACCCGGTCGCGGTAGACGAGTGCGCTCGAAGTCCCGGAGACTCGCTTCGAACTCCTCGCCACGTGAAACAGTAGCCGGAGTCACAAGCGACCGCATCGCCGGCGGGATGAAGTCCGCAACAGGACTCTTCGATTCCGGCGCGAGCCAATCCCCCTTCACTTGGTAATTGTTGACGACGCCCGACTTGGTATTGACATTCCCGAGGATCACGGCGTACTGCGCAGCCGAGAGCGTCGCCGGAATGCTGAGGCCGCCGGATGCGGCGGAGAACGTCATCGTCCGAACGTCTCCGACGTTCATCGTCCCAAGATCAGATGCTGATGCATCCGGGTTGCCGCCCGGGGCGGTTGCAGAGTCGCCGCAAGCAACAAGCATGAGTGTCGCGGCAAGCGCACCGTACAGTGATTTCAAGCGTGGTTCCAGTTGTGAGTGCAGTCAACGTACAGTGTAGCGCACGATCGGTATGTTGGACTGCCGGTGCACCCGAATGTTACGGGTAATCGTACTTCATGCCGGATACCATGGCGGCGCAGCTACGAGTGCGCGGCGATCTGGGCGGCACAGGCAAGAAACATGGCGACGGTAAATGCAAGGAACGCACGCTGGGCCAACGGACGGCGGCTAAAAAACTGAAAAATCTGGTCCATTTACGAATTGAGACCGGTAAGAAGAGGAAGAACCATATGACGCATCAGCCGCCCGCAACGATACGCGCCCGTCGCCGGCCTTCTGGACTGCCACTCTACTTGCCGCCAGGTGCCTGCGCTGACCGCGTCAACAGAAGTCCGTAAGAGTCAAGGATCGAACGCCCCGCAGACGACATCAAATATGTGATAAACGCATGGCCGGCTTCCGCATTCGGTGCGCCAACGGGTACACCTGCCCCGAACACGATGGGAGCGCCTATCATCACGATCGGGTCGGATCTGCGACCCGGAATTGCTACCCTGGCCGTCGCGTAAGTTGCAGCGAGCGAGGGCTCGCCGAGGTCGACCTCTGGTGGGAGGACGACGTACCGAAGGCCAAGCCTGCGCGCGACGGATTCGTACTCCCATGCGTAATCCAGGTTCCCAGTCTGGAGCAGTGCCACCAGATCGGCCGACTTCGGACGCATGTTGCGCGGTCCCGCCGCCTGCTCGAGCTTCCTGGCGAGTCCGGGCTTTCGGTAATATCGCTCGGCGAGTTGCATCGCCATTAGCGCGCGATAGCCCGCCGGGTCGAGCGCCGGATCGCTGCGTCCTACCTGGACGTCTTCGCGCGTGGTAACGTCGGCCCAGTTACTGGCGTTGACTAAATCGGAGAAGCGCGAGCGCGGCGTGTATGCCAGAACCAGACGGCTGCTGCCGAGAACCGCGATCGGAGGGACAATCCGCCCAGGCATCATTGTCGAAAATAGCGCGGTGTCTGCCACCGCCACAACGTCAGGAATCCGGCCCAGGTCGACGATCTTGCGCACCGTCTCGACCGAGCCAGCGTTCTCCTGACTGACAGAGAGGGAATGCCGAGTAGCAAAAGAATCGAGCGCCTGCCGGAGTGGAAGCGCGAGCGCGCCGGCGTTGAAGACGACGATGGCGGACCGGCCCGCGGCCCCTCCTTTCCCGCATCCGCCCAGTCCGGCGACTGCCGCGAGCGCACCAAGGAGCGCACCAAGGAGCGCCATTCCGCGAGCAACGCTACCGAACCTGCGTCGACCGCTCCACATCCGGCGCGCGGTGAGCGCCTCAGTTGCATCGCACCCCGTTGCCGGGAATCTTATGACCGTTTGCATGTAATAACTCGTCGCAGTACCGCGGAATGGTAGCAGATCGCGCTCTGTCCGGGTAACATACGCGACACCGAACAAGCACATGGAGCCTCGAATGCCGACGAAATCGGCGCACGACATCAAGGAAAATATCCAGGGCCTCACGACCACGCGCGCGCCGTTCACCGACGCCGCTCGCGAGGCTGGCCAGCTATTTATTGAGCAGCCGTACGAATTGTACACCGCGGAGAATCACGACGCCTGGCGTCAGCTCTTTGCCCGGATGAGCGACCGGTGGCAGCGCTACGCGAACCCGCGCTTCCTGCAGGGTGTCGACACGCTCTGCCTGGATCCGAATGCCGTGCCGCGACTGGACGATGTGAATCGGTTCATGTCCCCGCGCACCGGCTTCCGCGCGCGGGGCGTGTGCGGTTACGTACCTGCTTATGTGTTCTTCGATTCTCTTCGTCGCCGGGAGTTTCCGACAACCATCACGATTCGCGACGCAGCGCAGCTGGACTACCTTCCAGAGCCGGACATTTTTCACGACATCGCGGGTCATGTGCCGATGCACACCGACCCCGCGTTCGCCGATGCGCTCGTCCGCTTTGGCGAGGCGGCGCAAACCGCTGTGGAGATCGTGCGCACGATCAAGAACTCCGACGAGCAGGTGCGACGCACCACGAGCATCATGAAGGCCATGGCGCGTTTTTTCTGGTTCACGGTGGAGTTCGGCCTGATGCGCGCACCGGACGGCAACGGAGTCAAGGCGTACGGGAGTGGGCTCCTTTCATCGTATGGCGAACTGCAGCACGCCGTGGAATCGCCCAATGTGCAGCGCTATCCGATACAGCTGGAGTGGGTGGTCAACCAGCCGTTCGAGATCGACGCTTACCAGCCGCTACTGTTCATTGTAGAGTCGTTCGAGCATCTTTTCGAGCAGGTTGGCGTGCTGGAGGAATGGATGAAGCAGGGAAAGCTGAACAACGTTGCGCATGGAGAGCCAGAGCTGTCGAACATCGACGTGCGTAGCTTCATCGACGCATCAACGTGACCACTGCGCTTGTGCGCGGGGCCGGCGTGCTCACTGCATTCGTAGCTGTGTGTAGCTGCGCGACCATGGGTTCAACGGGCGCCGCGTCAACAAGCAATAGCGCAAGCAACAAGTCAATCGCTTCCGTTTCTGCTGGTGGTTCGTCAGCCGCCGGTGCGGGTGTAGTTGACGGGCTGGATCCGGCACTACCGGCGCGAGTCGACTCCATCATCAACGCGGCGATTGCGGACCACGCTGCTCCTGCGATGGCAGTTGCCGTCGGCCGCTACGACAGATTGATCTACCTGCAGTCTTACGGCCGCCTCACCTACGCCGACACCGCTCCGCGAGTGGACGTGCATACCCGCTTCGACATGGCGTCGCTCACCAAGGTGATCGCCACGACCACGGCGGCGATGATGCTGGAAGAACAGGGCAAGCTCGACGTCAACCGAACCGTCGCCTCGTATCTGCCGAGCTTCAATGCACCAGACAAGAAGGCCATCACTGTCAGGATGCTCATCACGCATCGAGGCGGCCTCGAAGCGTTCGCGCCGCTGTGGAAGACGCTGAAGGGACGCAAGCAGTACCTCGACGCGATCAATAGCAGGCCGCTGGTCTACACGCCGGGAACGAAATCCATTTACAGCGACTGGGATTACGTACTGATGGGCCTCATTGTGGAGCACATCACAGGCGAGCCGCTGGACACGTACACGGAGCGCACGATCTTCGCCCCACTGGGCATGATGGAAACTGGTTTCCGTCCCGACACGGTCGACAAACGGCACATCGCGCCAACTGAGGTCGACTCGCTCCGGGGGCTCGTATGGGGATCAGTGCACGATGAGAACGCCGCGGCAATCGGTGGCGTCGCGGGACACGCCGGCTTGTTCTCGACGGCTCACGATCTGGCGATCTTTGCGCGCATGCTGCTCAACGGTGGCAGCGTCGACTCGGTCCGGTTGTTGACGCCGACCACGATCGCGCGCTGGACGGCAGCGCAAGACGCTGGCTCCAGCCGCGCACTCGGGTGGGACACGCCCGCCCTGCACTCCAGCGCGGGCCGATTCTTCTCCCCGCGTAGCTACGGCCACACGGGGTTCACCGGCACCTCGATCTGGACCGACCCACAGCGCGGTGTCTGGGTTGTGCTTCTGACCAACCGCGTGTATCCAACCCGCACCAACGAGAAGCATCTCGCATTGCGGCGGGCGATCTCTGATGCAGTTCAGGAAGCTGTTCTCGACGCGCCTCTCATCGATTGGGAGGCGCTTCACCCGCAATCACCGCCGGATCGTTGAGAGATTGACGCCGGCGTAGAACGTGCGCCCTGCAGCGGGATCGAAGTACCGTCCGCCAAACGCGTTGATCGACACCGACGTGTCGTACACGTAACCGAAAACGTTGTCAACGCCGCCGAACAGGGAAACTCCGGCCACGCCAACTGTGGCGCGAACGTTGGTGACGACCGATGCGGGCGCCTGGGCGCTATTCGCGTCATTGACTGGAATGTCGGAGCGGTAGCGCTCTTCGATTGAAACAAAGCGCGACGAAGGGTCGCCAATCTGCAGCGCCAGCGACGCGAGATTCGGCGCCACTCCCGGAACGCGATTGGTTGCGTACGAAGTAGTCGTCGTGCCTGATGCAACAGCATATGTCACGTAACGCGCATTCGTAAACGAGTACGACCCGTGCACGCGAACGTCCGGCGCAAGCTCCGCCGTCGCATCCGCATCGATCCCCCGATGCCGGGCCGTGCCGGCGTTGCGGTAGAACTGCCGCCCGGGAGCGGATGCTACTTCGAACGGAATCAGCTCGTCATCGATGCGCATGTCGTACGTCGCGAGACTGTACTCAAATGCACCGGCACGTCCCTTCACGCCTGCTTCATGGGAGTGCGTACGCTCTGGCTGCAGAGTCGGATTGAATCCGCCGGCTCCGCTGGGCCGGTTGGCAAGTTCCGTAGTCGTTGGAGTCTGGAATCCAGTGGCGACGTTTGCGTAAACCGACAACACCGGAAGCACCGCGTAGCTCAAGCCAAGCGTGGGATTGGTCGAGTACATCTTTCGCACGCCGGAGTCATCTGGATTTGTAAGCGTGATGAGATGATCGGCAGCGGAAAACCTGTACTGGTCGTAACGAGCGCCACCGAGAAACGTCAGCCGGCCAGAAGTCGCGCTCACCTGCACGAAGGGCGACGCGCTCGTGACGCGCTCGCGCTGATCCAGCGTCACCGCGCCAGGGGAGCCCCGTACATTTGCCCAGTTGCGACGATCATCGCGCTGCAGATCCGACTCGGCGCCCACCATCGTCGTAATGCTATTCTGCGCGCTTCCGGCTGTAATTGCATAAGCAGCACGCACTCCACCCGCGCGGCGATGGATTCCTATGATGCTGGTTGGAATCGGGTTATTAACGGATCTGGTAAGGCCATACACCGAGAGCCTCAGCTCACCGTCACCAAGCTCGGCGCGCGTGCTCAGGCCAACCTGATTCTGGCGTCCGCGTTCGCCTGTTCGTTGGGCAACATTGTTGAAGTAGGCCTGCCGCCTGTCCACGCCGACGAGAGAGTCGGAAAGGCTACCCGGGTTTTCGGCATTGTACTGCACCGCATTGGCGACGAGCTTGAGAGAAACGCGGCTCCAGTCCCACGTACCAACGGAATTAACGTGGGCGTTGCGCGCGTTGCTGTAATCACGATACCCGTGGTAATCGAGCCGGTCCGCATTCACAACGTAAGTGCCGCTTCCCTTCATTCCCCCGAAACCAAGCTGCACGCGGGAAAGGCCGTCGCTGCCACTCATAAGCCTGGCGCTGGGCGCAAATGCAACCGGCGGTGGTGGCAGCGTACGAAATGAGATCACACCCGCCGACGCGTTGCCATAAAGCGCCGACGCCGGACCGCGAATCGCTTCCGCCAGGCCCAGCGATCCCAGGTCGACGTTGTTGAGCGCAGTCTGCCCGTCGGCAAGCGTCGCGGGAATGCCGTCTACAAGGACCCTGACGCCCCTCGTCCCGAACTGCGAGCGCGCACCAATGCCGCGAACAGATATCCGCTCGCCGACAGCGAAATTGAGTCGATTGTCGACCTGTATTCCAGAAACTTGGCCGAGTACCTCATTCAGTGAAAAACCCGGCCGCGCAACTGCAGCATCGCGTGCGCCGACTGATACAACGTCGAGTGGAGCGGTATTCACGTCGAAAGGAGTGCGCGTGACCGTAACGGTTACCGCGGGCAGCGTATCCGAGGATGGCCTCGCTTGCGCCTGAAGCTGTGAGCCCGCTGCTAGCCACAGGGGCGATAGAAATACAGAGATAGCGCAACGTGTTGCGGTGCGCACATGACCTTGTGAATTTTCGTTCGATTGCATGCGAGAAAGTTGGGGAAACACCGCGGTACAGGATCACTACATTACGCGCGAGCATCTGCTACCGTCGATGGGCCACGGGACGACCCGATCTCGCGCTTGGATTCCGGCCACGGATCTGCGTTAGGCTCTGACCCTGTCGCCTCCTCTGTCGCCTCTGGACGGTTCGTTGCTCTCGGACGCCGCGCTCAAAAGTTTGGTGGTGAAGCGCTGGCCCTCGGCGATGCGCTCGGTCTCGATGGCGATCGCCTGCACAGCGACTTCGATTCGCTCCAACCTCGCTTCCATGGCGGCGACGGCGGGTGGCAATGACGAGTCCTTGCGTGCCGCGGGTCGGCGCAGCCACATGTACATGATGGCTACCGGAGTCCCGAAGACGGCAAGCGTTCCGAACAGAGCTACCAGTGCTGTGCGTGGGTCCATTTTTGTGCTCCGAAAGGCGCCGTATCCCGAGCAACTACATCTGAATATACGACACCGATTCCGGACGGTTGGTTGTTTCGGAGGTAGTCAGGTGGCGTCGTGAGATACGGGCAGCTGATCGAGGTCCTTCGCAAAGACACCCTTGTAGCGGCTGACTTCGCTGCGTTCCAGATCGAGCTCCGGGATGTTACGCCGCGCGAAACCGAACCGCGCAAAGAATTCGGTGTCGTTGCTGACAGCGAAGAGAGTGGCGTACCCGCGGGCGCGCGCGAACCGCTCGGTTGCTCCTACGAGCTGCCGGCCGATCCCGGCGCCCTGTACCCCCGGGGCTACCGCCAAGGAGCGGAGCTCGGCGAGGCTCGGCGAATATTCGTCCAGGTGGACGCAGCCCACAACCTGCCCGTCGTCTTCGGCGACAGTGAATTCGTGGGCGTACATGACGACAAACTCTTCCGAGCGCGGCAGTAGAGTTCCGCTCGGAACGTACAGCTGGATGAGCGCGCTAACTGGAGCAGCGTCGAGGGCGGTGGCGCGACGGGTAATCACCAGGGGATAATGACCGAGGCACCCGGTAGACGCCAGTCCCGACCCCTGGACCAGTTTCCCAGGATCAATTCGCTGGCGGCGTCACTCCGTGCGCTCTCGATGGGTCGAAGCATTCACCCAGGAGCCACGGACCGATGTGATCCGTAAGCTCCCGCACGAACGTCGCCGATGGGGCAGCGGCAGTTTCCCTCACTGCGACTCGGACCGCGCCGTCCAGGACGTTAAGAATCCCTTCGGGGCTCATTCCGGCGTCCAGCATCGCGCGTGTGGCCACGACCGTCGGCTCTCGCATGTCTGAGAGAGCTGCATCGCGCAGCATGTACAGCTCGAATACTTCAATAAGTGGGGCAACCTGCGGATCATCGGATTGGATCATGAGTCGGGTGTGTAGTTCTCGTTTCGCCTGCCCGGACACACGTGCTTTACCCTGGAGCTCGCATCTAGCAATTCGCTTGCCGTTCGCCCGATAGCCGCAGTCACTTACCTAATCCGCCGCGACAAAGCCAGCGAGACTCCGTATGTTTGTTCGAGGGGTTGTACAGCGCTTCCAAAATTCCAAACGAGACTGTTCCGATGCACACATCTGTTCGCAAATTCCGCTGGGACGACATTCCGAAGGAGACCGTCACCGATACGATCTCACGTCGTTTGATTACCGGCGACGACATGATGCTCGCACACGTGTACCTCGACAAGGGCGCAATCGTGCCCAAACATTCCCACCATAACGAGCAGCTCACCTACATTCTCGAGGGCGCGTTACATTTCTGGATCGGTGAGGATGGCGCCGAGGAGTGCGTGGTGGGTGCTGGAGAAGTACTACACATTCCGTCGAACGTACCGCACAGAGCCGAAGCGCTGGAAGACACGCTCGACGTCGATATCTTCAGCCCGCCGCGCGAAGACTGGCTGAACGGAACGGACAGTTACTTCCACAACAAGTAGCAATGGACCTGGGCATTCGGAACAAGGTCGCGCTCGTTACCGCGTCGAGTCGCGGACTCGGCCGCGCGGTAGCACAGGAACTGGCCGCGGAAGGCGCCTCGCTCCTGCTCTGCGCGCGCAACGCAGCGTCGCTCGAGTCCACAGCCGCCGACATCCGCAAGACCACTGGCGCGAAGGTCGTATCGATCACGGCTGACGTTTCAGATCCGGCCGCGATCGAGCTGGTGTGGAAGAAGGCGAGCGATGAGTTCGGGCGCGTCGACATCCTCGTGACAAACGCGGGCGGCCCTCCAGCCGGCCCGTTTGAGAGTCATCCGGCGTCGGCGTGGAGCGATGCGCTCAAGCTCAATTTCGAGAGCGTAGTCAACATGACTCGCGCCGTGCTACCCGGAATGAAGGAACGCCGCTGGGGGCGCATCATCAACATCACGTCGATAGCCGTCAAACAGCCCGTCGACAATCTGATCCTCTCCAATAGCGTGCGCGCAGCCGTCACCGGCTTCGCGAGGACGCTTGCGAACGAAGTCGCAAGCTACGGCATCACTGTCAACAACGTCATGCCCGGCTACACGCTGACTGATCGCATTGCTGACCTCGCAGGCAGCAACGCACGCCAGCGTGGCGTGACGCCAGACTCGATCATCGCTGCATGGGAGAGCCAGATTCCCGCGGGACGCCTCGGCACGCCCGCCGAGTTCGCGGCGATGGTGACGTTTCTCGCCTCGGAACGTGCGAGCTACACTACGGGCGC
>JBDTIP010000106.1:0-2694 GCA_039936295.1 Gemmatimonadaceae bacterium | reverse complement strand
GTGGCCACCTCTTCCGTCGTCGGTGCAGGCAGGCTGAGAAGCCGCGGCGCGACGGACCGGCGTGTGAGTAACAGGTCTACTGCAGGATTTGTCTGTCTTGATTCGAGCATCTCCAAAAGTAGTCGGGTAAACCAATTCACCGTCATTGGCATCGTATTAGAGACACCGGCTTGAAGAAGTCGCCGGATGACAGCTACCAGATACCCAAGCCAATCCTCCTCATGCGCTGCTCAGATTCCCAAGCATACTCGCCCATCGGCATTCGCTCGGTGAACCGAATCGCACTGGTTGCCATTGCCGCTTCCGCTGCAGTCGCAGCGCAGGCTCATGCCCAGAGTGATCGGTATCAAGTCACTCGCACCGCGCAGGCCGCAGCTGGTGGCGTGGCGGCCGTCAGGCTCAGCAACGGCTCCGGCAACCTCGTGGTCAACGGCCGCTCTGGATCTTCCGAGGTGCACGTGACCGCTATCGTGCACGGATCATCCCAGCGTGCGGTAGATGCAGTCAGGATTTCCCTGGACCGAAACGGTGATGTTGTCACAGTTCGTGAAGATACTCCGGACCGTTCGTGGTTCGGCATCGACAATACATGGGTGGATCTCACAGTGGAGCTTCCCACGAACATGGCGCTCGATGTGAGTGACGGAAGCGGGGGCGCACGCATCGACAACGCCGGCGCGATCCGCCTGCGGTCCGGATCTGGAGGAGCGCATCTGAGCAACATCGCTGGCACGGTCGACGTACGCAGCGGATCCGGCGCAGTCGAGCTCAGCAACGTGCGCGGGAACGTAACTGCTAGCAGCGGGTCCGGTGGCTTCACGATCGATGGTGTCAACGGTTCCGTAGACATCCGGAACGCCGGCTCCGGATCCCTCAACGTCAGAGGCGTCACTGGCTCGGTGCACCTGGGCTCGATTGGCTCTGGAAGTCTCGTCGCCGACAACATTGGTGGCGACCTCACTGTCGACCGCAAGGGCAGCGGCAGCGTGCAATACACCAACGTCAAAGGACAAGTCAGCGTTCCGGATCGCCACCGCAACTGGTAGCCGGTTGGCCCTGATAGATTGATCGGATGGACGATCCGATCCTGGACATGTTGGAGCAGGACGCGCTTCCGGAAACTGGCAGCCTCATTGCGTCGCTGGTGTCAGACTACTTCGCAGCGACACGCGACGGCTCCGGTCGCGTGTCTACTGCCTGCACCGCAGGCGAGTTGACGCTTCGATTCGACGAGCCGCTGCCGCGCGAGGGAATGCCGATGGCGGAGGTGGCGCGTCGCCTTCGTGATGAAGTGGTTTCAGACGCCAATCGATTGTACCACCCGATGTATATGGGCCATCAGGTCGCACCGCCGCTCCCCGCGGCGGTATGGACGGAGCCGCTTATCAGCGTTCTCAATCAATCTGTCGCGGTCTGGGAAATGTCGCCAACAGCGTCCGTCATCGAGCACCGCGTGATTCGCTGGATGACCGAATTGGTGGGATGGGACGATCAGAGCGGCGGCACTCTCACATCCGGCGGCACAGAGGCGACATTCACTGCGCTGCTTGCGGCGCGTAACGCACTAATACCGGATGCATGGACCAACGGCGTCGGTGCGAATCCGCCTGTCGTTGTGTGTGGTGAGCACGCGCACTACGCGGTATCGCGCGCGCTTGGCGAGCTCGGTCTTGGCATCCGTAGTCTCATGACGGTTCCGTCTCGCGGATACCGTATGGATCCCGTTGCACTTGTCCAGGTTCTGGACGATGCACGGAGAGCCGACAAGCCGGTGATGGCTGTGGTCGCCACGGCGGGCTCCACTGCTACCGGTTCGTTCGACGATTTAGAAGCAATCGGCGACGTCTGCGCACAACGCGATATCTGGCTGCACGTTGACGGTGCACACGGCGCGTCGGCGCTGCTGTCAAAGCCGCGATCCGCTGCGCTCGCGGGATTAAATCGGGCGCGATCCGTCGCGTGGGACCCACACAAGGGAATGCTTCTCCCGATCGCGACTGGAATGCTGCTGGTACGGGATCGCCAGGACCTGCAGCGAGCATTCGCTCAGTGTGCCCCATATCTCTTCCATGAACGCGAAGGCGCCGCGTCGTGGGACCTCGGCGTCGAGAGTTTTCAGTGCTCGCGGCGGGCCGACGTGCTCAAACTCTGGGTCTCGCTGCAACGCTACGGCGCCGACGGAATAGGAAGAGTGTACGATCACCTTTGCGACGTCACACGCTACCTGCACGACGCGATTGTTGCGCGCGATGATTTCGAAGCATTGCACGAACCGGAGTCGAACATCCTGTGCTTTCGATTCACTGGCGGCGGCAACGCTGAGCCGAGCGTCGTCGACACATTGAATCGGGAGCTTCGATCGAGCTACAATCGCTCCGGCAAAGGGTGGATCACGCTCACGATACTCGACGGCAGACCGGTGCTGCGCGTGACGGTGATGAATCATCGCACGCGGCCGCACCACGCGGACGCGCTGCTGGATGGGCTCGCCGCCGAGGCTGAGATAGTTGCGAAGCGACTCGCTCTAGACTAGTGAGCGGATCCAACCGCCGTCGACAGGAATCGACGCGCCCGTAGTGTAGCTCGCACGTTCCGAGGCGAGAAACGTCACCATCGCCGCGAACTCGGCGGGCGTGCCGAGGCGTCCCGCGGGAATCTGGCTCTCCCATGCAGCGATGATCGAGTCTGGCGTCA
>JBDTIP010000105.1:0-4414 GCA_039936295.1 Gemmatimonadaceae bacterium | reverse complement strand
CGGCACCTGAAATCGACACGACAGCGATTCAGGAAAAGATCCCCGAAGCCGTCCAGAAGATAGGTCGCGGAATTGGCGGATTCTTCAAGCGGATATTCAAGCGGCCGTAGATGGGCGCGCAGGTTGCCGCAGCAGCACGAACGAGCGGATGTGTACGGGACGCAGTGATGCGAGGTGATACTCCGTAACGCAGCACGGCGATGTGGAGTGATTGGGACCGATACATGTAGTGCGGTGCGCGGTGCGAATATTGGATGGCGTGAAGTCATCTATACGTGTGCTTCCGGATCGGCAATCGATACGCCTGCGCGGCTACGATTACACGCGGCCCGGTGCGTACTTCGTAACGATCTGCGCAGAGCATCGCGCCCACGTGTTCGGCTACGTGGATTGCGGTCGGATGGAGCTCAGCGCCGCCGGTGCCATGGTGAGTTCGGTACTCGCCGATCTGCCGCGATGGTACGCCGGTGTACGCGTCAGCGCATATCAGGTAATGCCGGATCACGTACACATGATCATCCACCTGACCGGCCAGTCCCAGGCACTCGGTACACAGAGCCTAACGTCTGCCACGACGGACTCGGATGCTACGCCATCTTCGGGCGCGCCGCCATCTTCGGGCGCGCCGCCATCTTCGGGCGCGCCGACGGCCGTACGGGCGGGCCCCTGTGCCCGCCAGCGTGACGTACTCGACCCACCACCGTCCGGCCGCCGTGTCGCACGGCACCGCCTTCCCGCGCTCGACCGTGCGACGCTCTCACCCTCGCGCACGCCGCCATCGCTCCCGAATCCATACGATCGTCACTGCGTCTCCGGCCACTGCGACTCCGATAACGCTGAGTCGCACCGTAAGCGCTCGGACGTGTCTCCGGATGCGTCATCGCATCCGGGGCTTGGCGGGTGGGCGCGGGGGCCCGCCCCTCCGGGTTCCTTCCCTCCGGTGGCGACGAATGGCGTATCGAACGTCGTCAACCCACGCGCCACGATTCCGTCGTCGCCATTGACCCTCGGTGATGTCGTGCATCGTTTCAAATCGCTCACCACCGCCCGATATCGCCAGGGCGCCGCCGATGCCCGTTGGCAGCCGATCGCCGGTCGTCTGTGGCAGCGCAACTATTACGAACGCATCGTTCGGGACGAGGTCGCGCTCGGTGCAATCGACCGTTACATCCGCAACAATCCCCGTAACTGGCACAGTCCCAAACATCGATGCAAAAAATAACGCTCGGCGGATCTCCCCCGCCGAGCGTTTCTGGTCTCGTCTCATCTCTTCGCTTACACTAGGCCGAGCCACTCTTGTGGGCCGCCTGCGTATCCTGGGAAGATCTTCTCTACGCGCGTTGCACCTAAATGTTTCACCGCCACTTCGCTGAAAACTGTCCGGAAATCCGTTGTCAGTTTTAGATCTCGCCCTTCGTTGAGTTGTTCTGGTGCCAATCCGGGCCACTTGCCGTACACCTTGCCGCCTTTCACGCCTCCGCCGAGTGCGAAGAACGCTGTCGCGTGGCCGTGGTCCGTGCCACGGTTGCCGTTCTCGCGCGCCGTGCGGCCGAATTCCGACATCGTCAGCACGAGCACATCATTCATCTGGTCGCCAAGATCCTGCGTGAACGCCGCGAGTGACTTGGCGAAGTCGTCAAGCCGCGCTGCGAGCTGTCCAGTTCCGTTCCCCTGATTTACGTGCGTGTCCCAGCCACCGACATCCGCGAATGCAACTTCCAGGCCCACATTTGACTTTATGAGCTGTGCAATCTGCAGCAGCCGCTGACCGAACTGTGTCTTTGGATATTGCGCGTTGTTGCGCGGCGCGTACTGCTGCGGATTCGCACTGTGCAGCATCTTGACAGCATCGAACATTTCCTGCCCGGTACCGTGAACCAGATCGGCGCTGCCAGTGCGATAGAGTGCCTCGAGACGCTCGGCCTCACTACCAGTCGCGCGCACCGAGAATTCACCGAGTGAGCTCATTGCAATCGTTTCCGACGGTCCTTCGAGAATGCGCGGTGTCTGCGGGGTCATGGCGATTGCGCGGAATGGCGCTGCTTCGCATTGCTGACACGTTCCCTGAACCGCGAGCAGCCTGTTGAGCCACCCGTCAGGCGTACCCTTCACGTCCGGCGTGCCCGTTTCCATGAAGTCCTGAGCGTCAAAATGCGATCGAGATGTGCTTGGACTTCCAACCGCGTGTATTGGCGCCAGCAGCTTCTGATCCCAGAGCGGCTTGAGCGGAGCTAGCGACGGATGTAGCCCGAAAAAGCCGTCGAGGTCAATCGCGCCCGCCTGCTGGCCCGGTCGCGCCACGGCGATCGTGGGCCGCATCGCGTAGTACGCCTCTTCGCCGTGTGGAACGACCACGTTGAGACCGTCGGCCGCGCCGCGTTGAAAGAGACACACCAGCGTCTTTCCCTTTGATACGTTCTTGAGCTCCATTCCGTACGCCATGCGGCGGAGGAAGCTCGGGCTGAGTCCCATGGTCACGAGCGCGAGCGCTCCCGATTTTACAAATACTCTGCGTTCCATGTTGTCCTCGTGAGTTGCGTTACTACGT
This sequence comes from Gemmatimonadaceae bacterium, assembly GCA_039936295.1. Taxonomy (GTDB): domain Bacteria; phylum Gemmatimonadota; class Gemmatimonadetes; order Gemmatimonadales; family Gemmatimonadaceae; genus Fen-1247. Next base: position 1,866 of record JBDTIP010000105.1, on the reverse strand, counting down.
GCATCTGTCAAACTCGGTCGTTCGTTGTGCTATTTGTTGCCTAGCGGCGCTGAAATTCCGGTGATCCGATCGCAAGTCCTATGACCTGCGCCAATCCGGTCAGATTCGATGTCGGACCGATAATGGCGTTTCTGCCGAGGGCGTTCCCGGCCTTTCCGCCCAGAACGCCACCTTTTCCGTTGCTTTTGCCGTTCGCTCGCGCCGACGTCGCATCAGTCATCATCATCGTACTGGAATCGTTTGATGTAGAATCTGACTGCACACCCGCGGCGGTCACGGTCTGACGTTGTACGACGTCCGAATCTGCCAGTGCAGCCGCGCTGGCCGCGAGCGGGTGTTCCCCGCTCATTAGAATCTTGCGCATGTCCGGCGAGACGGCGCCCCCGAGCACTGAGGCAACTACCGCGTCGACCTGCGTGCCGCGCGGGGCGCGCTCCAGCGAATCAGCGCCTGGGATGCCGTCAATGCTGGCACCTGGGAGTCGGTTCGCACCAACCGCTAGTCCAAAATTGATCCGGTTGAGAATCGCGCCTGTGTTCATCCACTCGTCGCCCGTTTCCGGCCAGCCGTTTGGAGCCTGATGCCCGAAAATCGGTTCGCCGAGGTACGCAACCGCCAACGCACTGCGAGGAGTCGTATCCGGCTCAGCGCCGAGAGCGCGAGCAGCGCTGACTACCACCTCGAACGGAGACTTGACCTTGGAGTGGTACGCACGCTCCGAGAAGAATTCCGGCGACTCGACGATAGTGCGCATCACCTCGGCGATGTCTCCGTCAGTGCGAATGAATGTGGCGGCAGCGCGATCCACCAGCGCGGTGGAGGGGGAGTCACTCACGAAGCGCTGGCACAGCTTGAACGAGATGAAGTGCGCTGTGGCCGGACTGCGCGCCACGATGTCCAGAAGGTCCTCGCCATCCTGCTCGCCGCGTCCCGCGGCAAGACGATGCCCCATGAACGTCTTCTCTCCCGCGTCGTGCCACTCCGGCCGGAATACGAATCCGCCGCCCTGCGCTGGTGGCCGTACGCTCCAGCCAGTTAGAGCACGCGCAGCTTCAATCACATCCTGCTGCGTGTAGCCGCCATCGACGCCCAGTGTGTGCAGTTCCAGCAGCTCGCGCCCGTAATTCTCGTTGAGGCCGGATGCCTTCTTCGCGGTGGTCGCAACCTGCCGCTGGCGAATATTCCGACGCATCATCACAGCGATTCCGTTCGCGTTGCCACGCGCCATTACCATCCCGCGTCCAGTAGACGCTTCTAGCGTTGGCTCGCCCGGATTGGCGCGGCTCTGCGCATTGTCGAGGAACACTAGCATTGCCGGCGAGTGCGCCACCGCGCCCAGCAGATCGCGGAATTTGCCAAGCGAATGTTCGCGGATCGTGCGATCGTAGTCGTCGAGATAGTATGGCTCGATCGCGTTCTTTCGCACGTACACGCTGAAGTGATTCTCCCAGAAATCCGTCATTACTTCCTGCAGTTGGCGATTGCTCGCCACCGCCCGTGCAACACGCGCGGACATCAGCTCCGCGGCAAGTTGTGTGTGCTCGCGTTGTATCTGCCGGATCTCTGGTGACGCTTTAGCCTTGCTGGTAGTGTCACCTGACTCGCGCTTGGCGGTCCGCTGTTCCTGTCGCGCCTGCGTGAATTGCATGGCGAGCTCCGATTGATCCTGATTCAGAAGCGGATACCGCGCCAGCAACTGGTCCATCGCGGAATCTTCGATCTTCGCCGGATGTAGCTGTTGGTCGAACCACGCGTCGACGCCGACGCTGCGTACTTGCTGCACTTCGCCTGGCCGCGGTCCGAACGCGAGACGGTTCAATACCTGAAGTACCTGCTGATCGGCGGTCTGCTCGCGTACGGAGGCGG
>JBDTIP010000104.1:0-4536 GCA_039936295.1 Gemmatimonadaceae bacterium | reverse complement strand
GTGTGCAGCTTCACGCCGTCGCGCATTGGGATCATGACTTCCCGGCGCACGTAATCGAACGATGACGTCGCGGGTTTGAACTTGGCCGGCGTTTCACTTGGAAGTGTGCTCTGCGCCGCGGCGCGTGTAACTGGAGCGGCGAGCAGAACGGGCGCGAGAAACGCAGCGGTGAGATACGCGCGGCTGAGGCTGCGAGCGAGCGGTGTCATGGTTCGGATGTAAGAGAGATAGGCCAGAACACCGCAAATGTATCAGTTTTTTGGAACTGCTGGAGTTCGGTGGCACCTGCGCGCGTCAGGGTGCGCCGCATGCCAGCTGGGCGATCCCTCCGGTAGCGAGTCTACCAGTCGGTTGGGACGTAGTCTTTGAGGAACTGTCCCCAGACATGCTCGCCTGAGTTTATGCCCGCAATTATCGGATCAACGATTCGTGCCGCGCCGTCCACGATGTCCAGCGGCGGATGAAAGCGATGCTCGGCGATCTTTCGCGCGGCGATGTCGGCGGGATCCTCGTCCGTCACCCAGCCGGTATCGACGCTGTTCATATGGATTCCGTCGTGGTGGTAGTCGGCAGCGGCGGTGCGCGTCATCATGTTGAGCGCGGCCTTGGCCATGTTGGTGTGCGGATGGCGCGTCGTCTTGAAAGACCTGTAGAACTGACCCTCCACCGCCGAGACGTTGACGATGTGCTTGTCACGGTTCGGGGTGCGCAGCATGAGCGGCTTTAGTCGCGCGTTGATGATGAACGGTGCAACGGCGTTGACGAGATGCACTTCGAGCAATTCGACCGACGGCACCTCGGCCATCAGCATGCGCCATGAGTTGCGATCGCGCAGATCGACCTGCTGGAGGTCCTGGTCCAGCGTCCCTTGAGGGAAGAGCGCGCGCTGCGCCGCCTCTTCGTCGGGGAGTAGCTTCACCTGCGACAATTCGGCGGCGTGCGTGAGGCCGGCGACTTCGGCGATGCGTGCGTGCAGGTGTACGTGCAGGTTGGCTGGAACTGTTGCGCCAGGGTCGGCTTCGGGCAGCATGTGATACCCGCGCAATCCCTCATACGCGCCGAGCAGTTTGCGAAAGTGATCCGGCGTGTCACGCAACGAGGCCGTCTCGCCGGCCATCATGTGCTCGTAGAACGCAGGCGGCCGGCGCACCGTTTGGCATGCGTTGTTGACGATGAAGTCGAGTCTATCACGCGTAGCGAGCAGCTCGGTACAGAACGCTTCGACGCTCGGCGTGTGACGCAGGTCCAGGCCGTAGATCGTGAGCCGGTCGCTCCAGTCGGCGAAGTCAGGCTCCTCGGCGTAACGTGTTGCGGAATCGCGCGGGAAGCGCGTTGTTACGATCAACTCGGCGCCTGCGCGCAGCAGTTTCATACCGGCCTGATACCCGATCTTGACGCGGCCACCGGTGAGCAGCGCGACGCGCCCGCTGAGGTCTGCCGATTCAGTACGCTTGCTGTAATTGAACGCAGCGCAGGTTGGGCACAGCTGATCGTAGAAGTGATGAATCTGCGAGTAGTACTTTTTGCAGATGTAGCAATTCTGCGGTTCGACCGCTTCGCGGAAGTCGGGATCCGATTCGATGTCGCGTTGTTCGAACGGTGCGGGCGGGAAGACGTTGGGCGTCATGAACACCGTTTCGCGGCGCAGCTTGCGGATGCCGGTTCCGGCGAGGACGCTCTCGGCGCGATCCGACCTTGCAATCTTGCGTTCGCGCCTGGTGGCCTGCACGAGTCGTCTGCGGTCGGCTGCGTCCGGTCGCGAAACACGACCCGCGGCCTGGAGGAGACGAACGCGCTGTTCCTCCGGCACGCCGGCCAGAAGGGCGCGGTCGCTTGCGATGGATTCGAGCAGCTCGGCCGCGACGCGAAGGCGTTCGGCGAGTGAAAGCTGGGTGTTATCGGTGTCTTCGCTCACAGCCTTGCAAGTTACTCTCTGCGCGTCGGGTTTACAGCCAGCCTCCGGTGAATCCCGCGCGGTGAAGGCCTGTAATCAGGTAGGGGCACTTTCGCATGAGGTTCCAGGTGAGCTGGGTTCGATAGTTCTCGATCATGAGGACTATCGGGCCCTGGTTGATGCCGCAGTGACCGGCGGAAACCCATCCGGATCCGCCAGTGTTCTTTTCAGGAAAGGTGCGGTTGAACGAAGTCTTGAAGCCGTATGGATTGTCATCGATCAGATGAAGCTTGTTCATGTGGTCGATTGTCGGCAGCACGATTTCGGGAGCGAACGGCAGCGATGCTACAACTGCCCATGGCGCGATTGTACCGTCATCTGGACCGAGCGGCGCGCCGCGCGAGATGTAATTGAAGAAACGACGCTCGACCCCTTTGACCTTGCAGCTTTTCGGGCCTGGGCCATCACACGCGGTGAGGCCCCAGCAGTACTCTCCGTAGCCTTCGAACTCCATGGGGTTCCGAATCGCGTACTGTTGTTGAACCTGGGTCGCGCGGCGCGTGTTCTCGAAGTAGTCCAGATCCTTGTCGCGCATGTACGCGTCCCTGATTCCCTTGAAGTCGATCCAGATGTGGGAGAGCTGGTGCGTGAAGAGGGGGCCAGAGTAGAGATATTCGATTCCATATTTCTTCTTCCAGAGATACGACGATGCCCAGGCGGAGTACGTCTCCTTCGGTAGCGGGTGGGTCGTCGAGCCGAGTCCGAGCATGTAAAGCAGAAGCGCCTCGTCGTAACCGTTCCAGCGGTATGGGAGAAAGCCTTTCCTTGGCCGCCATCCATGCGAGACGCAAGGGCCGCCGTTCAGCATCCACAGCCAGTCCGCGCGAGCGTAGATGTCGTTCGCGAGCGTCCGGATCTCGGTTTCTCCCGGGGTGTCGTGCGTGAAGTATTCTGCCGCGACCAGCATGCCCGCGATCAGAAAGGTGGAGTCCACAGACGACAGCTCGCAGTTCCACACTCGCTTCCCGGTGCTCATGTCGAGAAAGTGATAGTAAAAGCCCTTGTATCCAGTGACATCCGCGCCCCGTCCCTGTGCGCTGTTCGCGAAAAATCGCAGACACGCGAGAGTCCGCTTTACTGCGGCGGTGCGGGTCATGTATCCGCGCTCGACGCCGACCGGATATGCTGCGAGAGCGAGGCCCGTAGCCGCAATACTCGCCGGGGATGTGTCCGTGGTTCTGTCCCGCACCAGACCGTTGGCGGGGTTGGACTCGTGGATGAAGTACTCGAACGTTCTTTTCTGGATCGTATCGAGCAGTTTGTCGTTATCAGGCGGGGTCATGGCTCAGCTCCACGGTGACGGCTGCGACGGCATGCGGCGCGAGCGAGATGTCAATTCCGACGGTGCGATCGGTATAACTGATGGCGAGCGGTTGTTTCACGACACGGGATGCAGCCTCCATCTGCTCTATGTGCAGTTTGCTCGGATACTCGTGCGAACCCATCTGCTGCCACGCACGCTTCGCATTGGCGTGGGTTTCGTCGATCAATTCCACATATGCGGCTTGGGGTTGAGGAGCGTCGGTGAGCGTGATGTGAACCATTTCTGTATTGATGGTGTGTTTTGGGAGTGCGTGGTTGGTGAGAAGCACAGTTATCGTATTGTCACGCCGTACCGACCATGCAGTTACGGTGTCGTGCGTACCAACTACCGGCAGCTCGTCAGTTCCCAGATGATGCAGAAGCTCGAATGCCCTGTATGCCGGTTTGGGGACACCTTCAATGGAGAGCAGACCAAAACCACCCTGAAACGGTCTGGATGGCATGTAGTTCTCATCGAAGATGTCGGAGAACGTCCAGTAGCTATAGGCTTTTACCAGCCGGCACACGCTCATGAGGATGTTGACCGAGAACGCCGCTGCGAATGGATCGTCGTGAAGCTCATCGCGCGGATTGGATGAGGTACTCCACTCCGTGTAATAAACTGGCCGTCCACCGGCCTGGTCGCGCGCCTGCTGCGCTTGCGCGGCCATGAAACCTGGTTTCGAGAGTGACAGTTGGGTTACGGTGTCGTCTCCCGGCTTGCCGAAGGAGTCGGTTGGATACTGGTGCGTCGTTACGAAGTCCGCCGCAACGTGGTTCTGATCGCAGAAGTTTATGAAAGCATCTATCCACTCGCCGTTGGCGGTGGCGGGCCCACCGACCTTGAGCGATGCGTCCACCTGCTTGATTGCGTCGGCGGTGGTGCGGTAGAGCTTGAAATAATCTTCCTGCTTTCCCGTTCCGAAAACGGTGAGGTTGGGTTCATTCCACACTTCAAAGAACCAGTTCCCGACTTCTGCCGCGCCGTACCTGTCAATCCAGTGACGGGTGAGCTTGCCGATGAGAGTTGCCCATTCATTGTAGTCCGATGGTGCGCTGACGTTGGCGTGGTAGTGGAATGCAGTCTGGGTGCCGGACGCCAGGGCGTCCGGCATGAAGCTCAGCTCGACGAACGGTCTGACCCCGATGGACAGGAGGTAGTCCATGATGCGGTCGGTGTTGAAGAACGAGTAGAGCCACTTGTTGTCCTGGCAGATGAGCGTGTCCATGGGATCGGACAGGAGGCTGTGAAAGCGCACGTGCTGCACGCCGAGCTCGCG
>JBDTIP010000103.1:0-4281 GCA_039936295.1 Gemmatimonadaceae bacterium | reverse complement strand
GCGCCGCAGCCGGCCCAGTCCGGCAAGACACTGCCGAACGAGAATAGCAGCAGCCAGCATGGTTGGCAGCGCGGACACTAGCAGCAGACAGTAGGCGTGAAGTGAAAGCGGCCTTCCGAACGATCGGAAGGCCGCTTTTTGTATCGCTTACGCAGTGACTTTGCGTGGGCTCGCCAGCGACGTTCGTTGATGCGCGCAAGCGAATCATTTCTGAAATAACTTCGCCCACTCGCCGTATCCGTCAGCTTCCAGCTTGTCTGCAGGAATGAACCGCATCGCCGCAGAGTTCATGCAGTATCTGAGGCCGGTGGGACCAGGTCCGTCGTCAAAGACATGTCCGAGATGCGAATCCGCGAGTGAAGAGCGCACTTCGGTGCGACTGCGCGCGAGCTTATCGTCGACTTTGGTCGTGACGTTCGATGCATCCAGCGGCTTCGAGAAGCTGGGCCAGCCGCAGTGTGCGTCGAACTTGTCGAGCGAGCTGAACAAGGGTTCGCCGGAAACGACATCGACGTAGATGCCGGGCTCGTGGTTGTCGTTGTATTCATTGTTGAAGGGCCGCTCGGTGGCCTCGTGCTGCGTTACGCGATACTGCTCGGGCGTGAGCTTCTTGCGCAGTTCTTCATCGCTCGGCTTCTCGAATTTTTTGGTCGAATCCATTTTCGCTTCCGTGGTGAGGTTCCGGGCCGGCCACTGGCCGGTGGGTGCTTCCTAAAGATGCACTGATCGTCTGCGGCTAAGAAACCGGCCGTTAAGGCGCTGTTGGATGAATCGACTTCGGGACTTCGGAAGTACTTGGCTACAGCGCAGCACCTGGGATCGAAGTAGCATGGGTCTCATCACCTCGCGCGCGGGTGGCGCTTGATTCTGTTATGGTACTACGATACCATAACAGTATGATGGTACAATACCTTCGAGAAAAGGTCCCCACTCCAGGCTCAGGGAGGGCAGCCCAGCGAGAACGGACCAGGCGGGATCTGCTGGCCAGCGCCCGACAGCTGCTGGCAGCTGGTAAGGTCACGACCGTGGCCGACGCAGCCGACAACGCGAACGTCTCCCGGACCACCGCGTACCGCTATTTCACCTCACAGGAAGCGCTGCTCAGCGAGGCTGCGGTCGAGCCTCTCATCGACGAGATCGCCGCGATCGTGCGCGACGTGGACCCGGCACTCGATGCGGTTCAACGAGTAGACGAAATCTTCCGCATTGCCACGCCGCTAGTTCTCGCGCGCCAGGCGCAGCTTCAGACGATGCTCCGCATAACACTCGGCCGCTCTCTACGCGAGAATCTCACCGGCAACGCACCGCTGCAGAGTGTGCGCTGGATCCTCGCGTGGGATGCCGCGCTCGAGCCGTTGCGGGAACGCGTGACGCCACCACTCTACGTGCTCATGACACGTAGCCTGAGCGCGCTACTCGGGATCGAGACGATCCTCGCTTTGAAGGATGCCTGTGACGGGGACGACGCACGCACCGCGGCGGCGACGAGATTCGCCGCGCGATCCATGGTACGCGGGTTTCTCGTGGCGCCAATGGTGCGTACAAGTGAGTAACTGAAGCAGTCGAAGTCCGCCACGCTGCTACCACAGCCAGCCGCGATATCGATACAGATAGAATGCGAGCCGTTCCGGCAGCGCCATTCGGAATGCAGCGAGTCTGTCGCTGGTAGTCGAAAGAGAATGCAGCGCGATGTCACGCGACTCTGACGGGATGCATACCACCTTGTATCCCATGTGCTCGAACACTCGGCATGCGCGTCGTGTGTGCAGTGGTGACATAACGAGCGCGCGTATACCCGGAGTCCTCTTGTAGTGAGTCGTGCAACGCCAGCCGAGTTCGCCGGATCAGGAATTTGCGCCGGTTAGCATCCGAAAGATTGTATCACGGATCGAATCTGTGTCGGTGAATCCGCGGTTGGTCAGTATCACTATGCAGATGTGAGATGCAGGGTAACGCGCGTAATCGGCCACGTAGCCGTTAGTGCCGCCGCTGTGGGATATGAGTGTGATACCGTTCTTGTGAGTGATCACCCATCCGTAGCCGTAACTGGTGTTCGGCCCGGTTGTGAATGCGCTATCAATCGCCTGTCGTTCGAGTTCCAGCGGGACTATTCTGCCGGCATTGATTGCGTTGTCATAATGAAACAGATCCTCGGCCGTGGCGTAAATGCCGCCGGCACCGCGGGATGCGAACATCTGCGGGAAGGCCGTCATCAAATTGTCCGGGGTTCCGTTGTATCCTGAAGCGAGTCGCGGGATCGATGCGGAGCCGACGTACATGCCGCTATCAGCTTGCCGGCGTTCGTCAAAGCCGGCATCGAGCATTCCTGCTGGTGTGAAGATGTATTGCTTTACGAAGCTCGCGTAACCCTGATTCGATACGCGAGCGACGATGCAGGCCAGCAGATCGTACGCGAAGTTGTTGTAGCGCCACTTGGAGCCCGGAGGGTCGGTCAGAGGGTGCCCCGCAAGCATTGGTGCAACCAGAGCGAGGTTCGCGAGCTGCGTCTTCACGTCGTTTTGCATGAACGTCTGCGCCCAGTCGTTCTCGTCATTTGGAATGCCGGATGTGTGCGTGAGCATTTCCTGCACTGATGCGCCGCGCCATTCCGATGGAAGCTCCGGAAGGTATTTCAAAACCGAGGCGTGCAGGTCGATGCGCCCCTCGCCCGCGAGGATGAGCACGGCGGCCGCCGTGAACTGTTTCGTGACCGAAAAGATACGATACCGCGTGTCGTTGCGGTTCGAGACGCCGAGCTCGACGTTAGCGTTGCCGTAGGAATGCTCGAATATGATGTGCCCATCGCGCGCGACCAGGACAGTGCCGGCAAGGCTGTCGCTGCGCTCGAGTCGCGACAGGTAGCTGTTGACGCTTATCGGAAACCGGGTGACTTCCGGTGCCTGCGGCTTGACGCTGAGAGGGGCGGCTAGAAGGAGCGCCAACGACGCTCCTGACACGATGGATCGCATGTTTCAATTACTCCAGTGTTTGCGCGTGGTTACGCGGAGTTACGTAGATCGCGTGAATTCGGAGTCTAAATTCACACCCCGCGGCGTTGACCAACAAGCGAGCGTCGATGGTTCTGACGGAGTTCTGACAGTTCGACGCTTTGCCCGCGGTCGCGCAGACCGCTACTGTTCCAGGAGCCGTGATAGCGCATCCGGCGCGCGGGATCGCTGCGCATTTCCGAAACGCGACAGACGTGACAGGCAGAGCTAGAGTGATGCATCGGTCAAATTCCCGAAGGGTCCTGCACGGCCGGACTGTACCGATCGCGCTTGCCGTGCTCGCATCTACCGCTGCGGTGATTGCGGCCGCCCTCGTAACGGCGGCGGTACTGGTCCCGCGTGCGGCCGAGCGCAGCGCGCGAACTGCCCTGCGCGATTACGCCTCGTACTTCGGCGCCACTGTCATCGGCAATGTGCAGTGGGACATCGTCCGCGCGTTGCATGACCGACTCTACGTTCCAAGCCGCCAATCGCTCTTTACAGTTGCGGGCGGCAGTCCGTCGCCCGAGGCATGGGTGCAGGGCTCGAGGAAGGCCGACTCATGCCACTGTGTGTCGCGCACAGACGAGATACTGGTCTTCCAGTACGATGACTCCACGCGCACCCTTTTCACCAATCCTGCCGCGCCGCCCCGCCTCGCGCGATGGTTGACGGACACGTTGCGCGCCCTGCCTCGACTGTACGAGGATCCGTCGTTTCTGACGGGCACGCCACTCGCTGCCGCTGTGATGTTTCCCGGTGCGCGCGCGCCGGGCGTGGGAGTGGCGGCGCGCATTGTGAATTCTCCCGGAGGCCGTCGCCAGATCTATGGGTATGTCGCCGATATCCGCCCGATGCTGAAGTTGGGACTTCCGAGCATGATGGAGCGGGCGCCGCTGTTCCCTGGGGCGATAGCCGGCAGGATACCAAACGACTCTCTCGTTGCGCTCGTGGTGCGGACTGGACAATCGGATACAGTTGTCGCGAGTACTACCGACCTATCACCTTTTGTTCGGCAACTGCCGCCATTCTCATATCCGGGAATATTGGGCGGCGTGACGGTATCGGTCCTGGCGACACCAAATGTGATGCGTCTATTGCAACCTGGCTCCGGCAATGCGATGATCGTACCCGGGCTTGGCGCCGGCCTTGTTCTGGTGCTGGTCCTGGCCATCGTTCTCGTCTGGACGATGCGCAGGGATGCGGAGCTGGCGCGTGCGCGAACCAATTTCCTGGCGAGCGTTTCGCATGAGTTGCGAACTCCAGCCGCGCAGATCGTACTGTATGGCGACAT
>JBDTIP010000102.1:0-26022 GCA_039936295.1 Gemmatimonadaceae bacterium | reverse complement strand
ATGGCGCAGGAATTCACCAACTTCAGCAAGCTGCAGATCATGCAGCAGGCTGGAACGGCCATGCTCGCGCAGGCCAACTCGAGCCAGCAGAGCGTGCTGAAGCTCTTCCAGTAAATGAGCTAACCGGGGGAAGGCAGGCGGAGAGGAATCTCCGTCCTCCCCGAGCCTGGCTACGAGACCGTAGGGGCCTATCCTGGCTCCTACGGGCTCGTCGCATACGGAGGAAGTTATAGATGACAGCAGTAGGATCGTTTCCCGGCATCGGGAGCTCGTTCGACTATACGTCGCTGGTGAACTCGCTGATCACCATCGCATCGCAGCCAGGTACGGCGATGCAGACCAAGATCGGCACCGAGCAGTCGCAAGTCACCGAGTATCAGCATTACAGCAGTCTCCTCTCGACGCTCGAAGCGACTACCGCAACGATGCGCGACGGAACCGCGTTGCAGGCCGTGACTGCAAGCGTGACAAATGCAACAGGTACCAACGGACAGCCGGTGGTGTCCGCATCTGCCCTCAGCGGCGCGTCTGCCGGCACATACGCGGTGCAGGTGCTTCAGACAGCGCAGGCGGAAAAACTCTCCGGCAGCTCCTTCGCCGGCGGTGCCGCTCCGCTAGGTATCTCGGGTGACTTTGTAATCAATGGCCGTACCGTCACGATCGCGGCCTCAGACACGCTCACATCTGTCGCGAACAAGATCAATGCCCTAAACTCTGGCAGCAATGCCAGCGGAGTCGTCGCGTCGGTCGTCAACGATTCATCCGCGTCGCAACGCATTGTACTCACGAGCTCTCAGACTGGCTCCGCCGGGATCAACCTCGTCGATGGCGCACAGGGCGCCGCGCGGCAACTTGGCTGGGTCGATTCGACAGAGTCGCTCAAGCATCCGACCAGCGGGGGCGGCCAGAGTGACGATTTTGCGTCAGCCACCGCCAGTATCGGATCACAGCTCGGGCTTACCATAGCGCCAGGTGCGCAGACTGTCTCGATCGGCGGCCACAACGTCACGATCAATCTTGCGACCGATTCGCTCACTTCTATCGCGGCGTCACTGTCGGCACTACCGGGGATACAGGCAACGGTTCAGAGCACCACTGTCAACGGCGCGACTCAGTATTTTCTCGACGTTCGCAATACCACCAGCTTCGTCGACAGCGGCAACACGCTTCAGCAGCTGGGGATCCTGGCTGCGGGCCGTTCGTCGGTCGCTCAGCAACTGCAGAGCTCCGCAATGACGGACGGAAACGCCAGCACGGCTGCGACCGCATCGACGCTCCTCACTAATCTTTGGAATGGCGGAGCAGCCTCAGGTACGCAGGTTGGCGATACGCTCAGTATTTCCGGAACGCGCGGCGACGGATCCGCCGTGACCGTATCATATACAGTCGGTTCGGGTAGCACAGTGCAGGATCTGCTGAACAAGCTGGACGACGCAACCACTGGTTTCGGTGCTGGAGCACGCCCGGCCACCGCGTCGGTCGACGCGGGCGGCCACATCGTACTGAGCGACGTCACGGCGGGCCAGAGCGGCCTATCGCTGCAGATGGTCGCGAATAATCAGGGCGGCGGACGGCTTGACTTTGGTGCATTCACAACCGCTGAGACCGGACGCGCGCGCGAGCTTGTTCAGGGCTCGGATGCCAAGTTTTCGGTCGATGGTGTGTCCTTTACGCGTTCGAGCAACAGCGTCTCAGATGTCATCGCGAACACCACGCTCACGTTGACTTCGGCCGATCCAAATGTGACCGCTACGGTAAACGTTGCGCTGGATTCAGGCGCAGCTCAGACTGCGGTGCAGAACTACGTAACTGCGTACAACGCAGTCGCCGATTACATCAAGACGCAGCAGACGCCGGGCGTCGACGCCACCAGCAACCCGACTCTTTTCAACGACCCGCTGCTTCGAAACGCTCGTAGCGCGCTGTCCTCGGCAATGCTGTCGCCAGTATCAGGTGCGGCATCCGACCTTGCGACACCAGACACAGCCGGCATCTCGCTTACAGCAACTGGCGATCTTAGCTTCGACAGCAGCAAGTTCCAGACAGCGTTCAACACACGCTACAGCGACCTGACCAAGCTGTTCATGGAGTCCGGCACTGCTAGCGATTCGTCAGTCGTTTTTACGGCGGCATCGTCCGCGACCCAGCCGGGAAGTTACGCCGTGAACATTACCCAGGCCGCATCGCAAGCTGCAGCGACGGGTACTGGATTCAGTGGCGTTTACAGCCAGCCGGGCGCTGCTGATGCGATGACCGTGACCGACCTGGGGTCCAGCGCCAGCGCACAGATCCAGCTGGGCGGAGGCATGACGACCGCGCAGATAGTCGCGGCGCTGTCCACAACCTTCGGGGCGGCACAAGCGCGAGCGCTGCAATCGTCCGCGACACTGATGGACGCCAGCGGAACGACGCAGGCCACCCCATCAACGCTCCTCACGGATCTCCATGCCTCTGGCGGCGCTTCATCCGGCGTAGCGGTTGGCGATACGATCAGCTTCAGCGGGACCGGAACGAGCGGCACCCCATTCACGGGTTCCGTGACCGTGGGTGCCTCATCCACGATCACCAATCTCGTCACTCAGCTGCAGACTGCTGTGGGGAGCGGGGCCACCGTTTCGTTCGTCAACGGGCAGATCGCCGTTCAGGCGAATACCGCCGGTGCCTCGCCGCTCACATTGTCGCTCACAGCACATAACGAAGGTGGTGGCTCGCTCAATCTTGGTGCAATGAACGTTACTGCCGCCGGGCATGGGCTTCTTTCGCTCAACGCCACTGCAGTTGGCAATCAGATCCAGATTCAGGATAATGCGTTTGGATCTGGACCAGGGTTTTCGATCTCCTATTCAGGATCCGGTAACCCCGCCGCTCAACTCGGCATATCCGCAGGAAGCTTTCACGGTACCGACGTACAGGGAACCATCGGGGGATTCGCGGCAACGGGGTCTGGGCGACAGCTGGTTGGCGCTACAGGCACACCTGTCGACGGCCTGAGCATGGCGTATCTGGGCACTTCGACCGGTGCGGCGGGAACGCTGTCGCTTACCCAAGGTTTCGGGTCGGTCGTCGATCAGTTGCTCAACGGCTGGACGCAGACCGGCGGTACGATCTCGATGCAGACGCAGCAGATGAGCGACACGATCACTAATCAGCAGACGTGGCTCGCCAACTTCAATTCGCGAATCGCGCTCCAGCGGACCGCGCTGCTAGCGCAGTACTCGGCGATGGACAGCACTGTCTCGCAAATTCTTGCGCAGGGCAATTCCTTTCTGGCGGCGTTCTCAAATCTCAACGGTGCCACGAACCAAAACAGCTCATCCAGCAGCCCCTCGCGTAGTGTCACAAGTGGGAGCGGCGCGTGAAGACGTTTGTCGTCGCGGACGTCCCGGTTCCAGCCCACACCAAGGCGCTGCAGGCCCTGGACGAGTTCGACGCGCTGGTGTCGCAGTACGAAATGCTGCTCGACACGCAGCAAGTTCACATTCAGACGGCGAACTTTGCGGGGTTGTTCGAGATGGCATCACGCGGAGACAAACTCGCGCGCGACGCTGCAATATGCGGCAAGCGCTTCACGCCACTCGTCAGCGCAATCGCATCAGAGCAGTTTGCTGGCCCGCGTGCGGCCGAGATCAAGCGACGCAGTTTTGCATCGCGGTCGCGCGCCGAGACGCTGGACGGTTCAGCCTCGCACCTCGCTACCGCGTGCAGAGAACAGCGCGATGCGATGGGCCGAGAGTTGCGCGGAACGCATCCTTCGGGCTCTCAGGCGGCTCTCCCGCCCGCTTATCGCACCGATTCCCAACGCTTTCTGGATCGCCGCGGTTAGATCGGTCAGACTCGGCCTGCGAAGGCCGTGTGGCGTTCAAGTTTTCCGTCCGCTCGCCCGACACTGGGCAACATGGGATATAGCGCCTATACCTCCAAGTACCTTGAAAACGACGTGATCAGCCGATCTAAGGAATGGCTGGTTCCGCTACTGTACGAGCACCTGCTGGCGCAGCTCCGTAGAGCTCAGGTCCAGATTCAGCAGCGCGACTTCGAGGGAAAAGCCGCGAGCCTGGAAAAGGCTTCTGCAATTGTCATTGAACTGATGGGATCGCTCGATCGTGAGAAGGGGGGCGAACTGGCTCAACGCCTGGCGGCCCTCTATGCCTATTTCGGCACCGAGATCGTCGCAGTCGGCCGTACGCTCGACACTGGCCGGTTGACGAAGATCATGGAAATGGCGTCGAGCCTCCATGAATCCTGGGTCATAGCTGCACGGACTCAGTGGCCGGCCGGAAGCACGGCTCAGACCGGCGATTCGCTGTACAACCCCAAAGGCCGCTAGCTATGCCAGTTCCGACGTCGCTCCTCGAGGAGAACCTGGATCGCGTGATCGACTCCGTCGTCAGGAACATCAGTGCTGGTCGGGGAGCCGTGCCGGATCCGGATTTGGCAGACACGGACGTCGCTCCAGAACAAGGAAACGATGCCCGAGAAACACTTGCTGACCTCTGTGGTCACGTCGCCTACGCTCTCAAAGCACTTGATGGGACGCCCCACAACCTTGCCACATACAGGCCGCCGGAAGCGCCAATTGGCGCTCCTACGTTGAATCTGGTTAGGTGAGCACCGCGTTTTGGCAGTGAACGACCGGGCGGCAGTAAAGTAACGGCCCCCATAAACCGACATTAGAACGGAAGGAGGAACGACATGCACGTAAACAAGACCGCAGCCGACATGATCCCAACAGACGCGCTACAGCGCGCTCAGGGATCGGCTGCGCCCCAGGCACCCGTTGATGCCGTCGCGCCAGCTCGTGGAACCGATGCGGTTCAGATCTCCGATGCCGGTCTCGCTCTCGCGTCAGGCGGCGAGACGCAGCAGACGAGATCGACGCTCGACCCGAGCCGCGCTGACCAGATCCGTTCGAAGATTCTTGCGGGAGCCTACAACTCGCTTGAATCGGCAGACCAGGTCGCGCGTGCTGTAATTCGCAGCGGCGATCTGTAAGAGTATTGCAGCCTTTCTGGAGCCAAGCACATGCGCTTTCTAGTCGTTGACGATTCGGCCACAATGCGACGAATCGTTGTCAATTCACTCCAGCGCGTCGGTTTTAGCGACGTGGTGGAAGCAAGCGACGGCGCGGAAGCCCTCGAAAAGATCGCTTCCGTGGATTTCGTCATCACTGACTGGAACATGCCCAAGGTCAGCGGCGCGGAACTCACCCGGGCAATACGCTCGTGTGATGAGACGAAGGGAATGCCGCTCATCATGGTAACGGCGCGAAGTGTTCGCGACGACATACTCACCGCCATGGAAGCCGGCGTTGACAGCTATGTCGTCAAGCCATTCACTCCGCAGGTGCTGCGCGAGAAGATCGACGCGGTGCTGGCGACCAGAGCCGCATAACAGACTACCATGCCCAATTCCCGCATCGCCGAAGTTCTTTACGACTCAGAGACGATGCTGCGCCTCGTAGACAGCGAGCTCGATGAGCTTCGTGACGATGCGCGCGAGGCTGGGCTGCGCGGAAACAACGTGGGCGTCCTTCTCGCCGTCATGCAACGCGCAACGAGCGAAATCGCACAGATACTCTGCACACTCCACACAAGTCGCGAAGCGCTTCAGGGGGTAACACTGCAGGAAATTCATGACAGTGCTACGAAGCTCGGTGAGGTGTCGACGGCCACAGAACTTGCCGCGACTCGCATGATGGACGGGCTTGAGCGCGCTCACGCGCTCGTCGATCGTCTGGACGAGCTGGAGCCGCTGGGCAATCCTGGTGATGTAGCAATCGAAGCCGGCGTGGTGCGTACGAAAATCCGCGACGAGCTCTTCGCGGTCATGAGCTCGCTGCAGTTTCAGGACATCACTTCGCAGCAGCTCGGGCATGTAGCGCAGATGCTTCGAGATATCGAGAGCAGGTTGCAGGCGATCTCTTCGCTCCTCTCCGGCGGCACCGCGGACGCTGCGATTATCGCCAGCAACCAGGTCCCGACATTCAGTGAATCAGCGTCCACGCAGAACTCGTTCGAGCGGCAGGCCACCGCCGACGCAGTGTTTTGGGGCGATCATTCCGCCAGCGTCGCGCACTAGCGCCGGTCAGGCAACCACGCCGTGCACGCCTCCGTACTGGTTCTTGGCCTCGGCATCGCAATCGAGGCCATTCTCGTCATAGCGCTCGCGCGGCGTGTCCGCACTCTCAAGCTCGTTAGCGCTGCTGCGACCGCGGTGACGAGAGCGGATTCACGCCAGAATAACCAGAGCATTCGCGGTGCACTCACCGAACGTGAGGCGCTGATGCGCGAGATGCAGCAGATTCTGTCCGGGTTGGATCATAAGGTTCGCGAGCGCACTCTCGAGCTGGCAGAGGCGATGGAAAAAGCCGAGCAGGGCAATCAGGCCAAGAGCGAGTTTCTCGCGCGCATGTCGCATGAAATTCGCACTCCGATGAATGGTATACTCGGCATGACGGGTCTCTTGCTCGATACCGTGCTGGATCAAGAACAGCGTGAATACGTCGGAACCGTGAGGTCGTCCGGAGAGGCGCTACTCACGATTATCAACGAAATTCTCGATTTCTCCAAGATCGAAGCTGGCAAGCTGGAGATCGAGATCATTGACTGCAACGTCCGCACGACGGTCGAGGAAGTCGTTGAGCTGCTTGCCGAGCAGGCGATGCAGAAGAACCTGGAACTCGGTTGCTACGTTGACGAGCGCGTTCCGTCAATCGTTCGCACAGACCAGGGTCGCGTACGACAGATTCTCCTCAACCTCGTCGGCAACGCAATAAAGTTTACGCCTGCGGGGCGCGTTTACGTGCACGTCACTGTCGATGCCGAGACAGACGCGGCAGTGCAGCTTCGCTTCAATGTGAATGACACCGGCATTGGTCTCACTTCAGAAGCTCGCTCACGACTCTTTCAACCGTTCCAGCAGGCAGACAGCTCTACGACCCGGAAGTACGGGGGTACGGGGCTCGGCTTGGCCATCTCGAAGCATCTAGTGAGCCTCCTCGGCGGTGACATTGACGTCGCTAGCGTGCCCGGCGAGGGGAGCGTGTTTCAATTCACGATAGCTGCGCAACCCGGGCCGCGACTGTTGAAGGCGCCCGCCGTAGCTGCGATGAAGAATACGCGCGTGCTCGTGCTTGTTGCTGGAAAACTCACACGTATTGTTCTAAGGCGCTACGCGCGAGATTGGGGCGCTACGGCAGATGGCGCACGTACGCTTGCGGAGGCGCGCGCACTGATCAAGAGACGTCTTGCATCTGGCCAGCGCTACGACGTGATGCTGGTCGACCTTACCGCGATTGCACGCGATCCACTTCGCG
The DNA here is from genome assembly GCA_039936295.1 of Gemmatimonadaceae bacterium. Taxonomy (GTDB): domain Bacteria; phylum Gemmatimonadota; class Gemmatimonadetes; order Gemmatimonadales; family Gemmatimonadaceae; genus Fen-1247. The sequence continues at coordinate 18,707 of JBDTIP010000102.1, read as the reverse complement.
CAATCCGCGACTTGCGCCGCGAAGTCGGTGACGCCATCTCCAGCGTGATCGCGCTCGCGCCTGCCCGACAAAAACCTAATGCCGAGACTGCGCGGCAGGCGGGAATCGATGCAACGTTTGCGCTTCCGATACGCCCCACGAGGCTTCTCGGCGTGATTGGTTCGCTTCTTCGGCCAGATCTGGTACCACGCGGGAGGCACGCAGCCGAGAAGCCAGTTGGCGGCCCAGCCGAAAAGGCACGTGCGCGTGTACTGGTCGCTGAGGATAATCCGGTGAACCAGCGTGTTGCATCTCACATGCTCAACAAACTCGGCTATCGTTGCGACATCGCCTCCAACGGCCTCGAAGCCGTCGAGATGCTCGCACAGCTTCCGTATGATCTCGTCCTGATGGACTGCCAGATGCCGGAGCTTGACGGATATTCTGCTACGCGCGCGATTCGCGAGCGAGAGAATTCGGGGAGCCGGCACACACCGATCATTGCAATGACCGCGAACGCCATGCGGGAGGATCGGGCGCGCTGTCTCGACGCAGGGATGGACGGGTTCATTCCGAAGCCAATCGCGCTCGAAGAACTTGAAACGGCTATGGAATGCTGGATTCCCGCCGACGCCAAGCCGGGAGCCGAACCGCCGACCCCGAACGCACAGGATTTCACGTTTATCGCGCCGAGGCCCGATGTGGGCGCCGCGACGTCTGCGCAATCGGCGGCGACTTCGTTCGCTGTCGACCCCGCGCTAGTAGCGGCGCTGGCCGCACAGTTTCAGACCGACGATGGGCCCCACGCAACCCAGTCCTCGGTCGACCTGTCAGTGCTCGATAACCTGGCCGCCATGACCGATAGCGGCGACGACTTCGTATCGCGGCTGATCGGAACGTATATATCGGACACATCGTCCAGAATCGTTACCCTGCATGTGGCGCTCGATGCAGGTGATTTGCCACTCGTTGAACGGACCGGACACGCGCTGAAGGGTAGTAGCGGCAACATGGGTGCTACAGCGATGGCCGCCATCGGCGCCGCTCTGCAGGGCGCTGGTGAGAAGCACGACGTCGAAGGGGCCAGATCGCTCATCGACGATGCCGAGAGAGAATTCGCGCACGTCCGTGAAGTTCTTGAGACAGCCTTTCCGAGTCACGCTGTCGCCGCTTGACATACTGATCTGCCTCGCCCGCAATTGTATGTTTTTTAGCCTACAGTCCCTTATTGAACGGCCGATAATTGGCTTATGATCCAGATCATCGAAGACGACCTCGTCACATGTCACATCATCTCCGCGCTACTCAAGCGGATGCGTTACGCATACTGTGAGGCGCACACGGGCGCCGAGGCGCTTCACCAGCTCCGAACGCAGCCGATCGACATGGTCATCGCCGATATGATGCTGCCAGACATGAACGGGCTGGACCTTCTGAAAGAGAAGTACAGTCTCCCGTATCTGCGCGACATCCCGGTGCTGTGCTGTACGGCGCAGGCGGATATCGAAACGGTGGAAGCTGCACTTGGCTTCGGCGCGATCGATTTCGTGAAGAAGCCTATCGCGATTCAGTCTTTTGCTGGGCGCATCAATCGCGCGATGGAAAGGTCGCCGGTGCGTTGGGAGTCGTGGCGCGAAATGAGCAAGCGTCTGCGTTTCTACAGCCGTACCATTCAGCCTATGCTCGCGATAGCGCACCAGGTGCTGCATGAACTGGATGATGCGCTTGCTCAGGGGCAGGTGTCGCCGCCAGAAATACCGCTACTCAACTCAATCGTCACGCGCGCTCGTGGGGCGGCGTTGAACGTGGGGGCAATTCGAACCGTCCAGCAGATTGACAAGCTTTGGAAGGGCGATGGTTCTGCGGAAGACATCGAACACCTGCGCGCAGCGATGGTGATCGAGCTGGCGGCGTTCCAGGATGCCATACGCAATCGGGCGGCACAGGGCGAGGCGGCATCACCGGTTCACGCGGGATCGGCCGCAGCGCAGCCCATGGCCGCAAGCGGCGTGTAGGCTCGTCGTAGCGCTGATTAACCTGCGGGCATGATCGCGATTATATTGCGACATGCCCCTTGTTGTTTTTTCGTCCCTTCCGGATGACGCACGCGTCTGGATTTTTGGCAGCTCGCGCGCGCTTGATCGGGCCAACCAGGACCTTCTTCTCAACGCAGTTGACGACTATCTCTCCGGTTGGCGCGCGCACGGCTCACCACTGACCGTCGGCCGAGAATGGCGTGATGATCGGTTCCTGGCCATAGCCGTTGACCAGCGCGACACGAATGCGTCGGGCTGCTCGCTTGATGCGTTGTTCCGTGTATTGCGCGATGTGGAATCCCGCGTTGGACTGTCGCTGCTGAGCTCTTCGCTGGTTTACTTCAGGCTGCCGGACGAAACTGTCTCGGTCACGGATCGTGCAGGATTCGCGTGCCTTGCGCAGGATGGATCTATCGGTCCGGATACACACGTGTTCGATCTAAGTGCGCAAACCGTTGGAGAGTGGCGCAAGAGCTTCGAGGTGCGCGCGTCCGACGCCTGGCACCGAGCGCTGTTGCCCGTAGCGGTGTAATTTACCGGGGCTTCAACACGAACTGGCACCACAACCCCGCCGGAAGGCAGTCGGTGGCGGCAGTGGGCACGGGCGACCGCACGGGCGACCGTACGGGACCGAGCGTATATTGGTTCGGAGCAAATGGATTCCTACACATTCGCGCTCGTCCTTGGCGGCGGCGGCTTGGTCGCGATGGCGGCCACCGGTCTGGCGCATTCGGGATCGCACGATGGAGGAGCAGGCGGCGCCCATGCTGGTGGAGCGCATTCGGTGTCTCATACCGGTGCGAGTCATAGTGGCGATGCGCGTGTAGCAACCCATCTAGGCGGGCATCACTCCGCCGGCCACTCAACAGCTGGCGGTATCAGGTCGGCGCTTCTCTCGCTCGCGTCGCCCCGCGTCCTGTTCAGCTTTCTGGTGGGTTTTGGACTGACAGGGGTGGTCGCGCGATCGTTTCTGTCGGGTATCTTATTGCTCATTGCCGCCGCCGCGGGTGGCATCATTTTCGAGTGGGCGCTTGTGGCGCCGTTGTGGCGTTCGCTCTTTCGATTCGCATCGAATCCGGCCGCTACGCTCGAAGGCAGTCTGATGAGCGAGGCTCGCGCCACGAGCGGATTTGACAACAATGGACAGGGCCTCGTTGCGGTCGAAGTCGATGGTCAGATAGTGCAGTGCCTCGGAACACTTCGTTCGGACGACATGGCTCTAGGTGTGCGCGTACGGGCCGGTGATGTGCTTCGGGTGGAAGACGTGGACGCTAGGCGAAGCAGATGCACCGTTTCGTTTGTACAACACGGTATCGATTCGTGAAGTCATCTATGACGACCTCTGTGGCAAAGAGTGGCGCCATTTCCAAACCAATTCCTCCAACGGACGTGTAAGCCATGGAATCTCTGCTGTTGATTGTCGGCGTCATCTTCATCGTATTGATTCTCATCCCGACGATCGTAGCATCGTTTCTTCGGAATGTCGAAGCTGGCACGATCAGGCTCGTGAGCTGGACAGGCGGGGGGACGGTGATATATCGCGGCCCGGGGAAATCGAAGGAGATTCCCCTGCTGACAACGGGAACCACGCTGTCGAGCAAAGTGATCAATGTCGATCTGGACATCACCGATCAGACGGCGGATGTGGATGAGAACGGCCACCCGCAGCCGATCAAGGTTCGGGTGCTTGCGAGCGCGATCGTTTCTGTCGGCGAGACGGATGCGATGATCAAGACGGCGGCGAACAGGTTCTTCGCAAAGCCTGAGCCGGATCAGATGAGCACGATAACCGATCTGCTTTCGAGCTCTGGGCGCCGTGCGATCAATCTCCTCACGCACGATCAGCTATTCTCGGCCAAGACGGTGCCGCGCGCGCTTCCCGTAGCCACGCCGCAAGATTTGGCGGTTACGGCGCTGACGGCACCGGCCTTGTCCCAGCTGAACACGATTTCGGCGGTGCAGGTGGTGGACGATGATGATGACCCGCTTGCCGTGATCATTCGCAAGGCGTGTTCCCGCGAGCTCACCGATCTCGGCCTCGGTTTCAATTCGCTCAACATCAAGGTGGTGCAGTCGGAAGTGGCGGACGCACGCCGCCGGCAGTCTGCCGCTGAGGCACAGGCCAATGCGGACATCGTGTCCGCGCAGCAAGCACGGCGCGCGAAGGAGGCGCAGCTCGATGCTGAGCGCGCAATATCCGACAAGCAGCGCGAACTGGAACAGACAAAGGCATCCAACGCTGCGTTGATCGCGAAGGCTGAGGCATTGAAGCAGGACGCGCTCGCCGTGCAGCGCACGTCGGAGCTCGAGGCGACGCAGATCGCACAGGCGCGTGCCGACGCGGAGCGCGTGAAAATCGAAGCCGAAGCCGCGGCGGACGCTGAGGCGATAAGGATCACGCGCGTTGCAAGTGCAAATGCCGAGAGTATCGCGAAGGTGAATGCGGCGATCCAGGCTGGTGGCGAGAGTTACTTCCGGTATCGCCAGATCGAGCTGTTGCCGCAGATAGCGCCGGTGATAGCGAGCGCACTTGCCGCGGCCAAGCTGATCAACATATCGAGCGACGGCACCAGCGCAGCTGATGGTGCGACGAACAACATTACCAGCGTGATTCAGACCGTACTTGCGGCGCAACTTGTCTCCAAAAGCGGAATAGGCGAGGGCAAGTAGCGGTGGTGGGTGAGGAGACACGCGCGCAGAACGAGGTTCCAGAGGTGGTCGAGCGCGTACTGCGACGTTTCCGTGCGATGGAGCGAGCGGACAAGATGCAGGCGCTGGTGCAGTACTCGCGAAAACTGGAGCCGCTGCCGGAACGCTACAACGCGATCGACAGAACCAATTTCACCATTCCAGAGTGTCAGACACGCGTCGACATATTTCCAGAAGTGCATGACGGGACGATGCACTTCTACGCCGATGTGAACGTGCGGCAGTCGCCGACAGTGGCGGCGGTGCTGGCGGTGATATTCTCAGCGGTGAACGATCAGCCGCCCGAAGTAACACTCGCCATACCGCATGATTTCGTGCGCATGCTGATGGAAGGCATGGGTCTGAATACACGCGAGGCAGGCCTCAACGCGATGATCGTGCGGCTGAAACACGCGGCAGCCGCGGCGGTGGCTAGTGGCGCGCGAAGCTGAGGGGCAATCTCAGGCTGGTGGCTGCGCGAACATTCCGCCGGCCTTCTCTCTCACGGCGGCCTCGAGCTGCACTCCCAGTCGCGTCCCTTCGGCCTTGAGCCGGCGCATCAGCTCGAGCATCACCGCCTGCTGGGCGTCGACGTACACTTGGTATGCCGGATCGGTGAGATAATAGATCGTCGTGAAGTCGATGGTCGAATCGCCAACTGCGGTCATTGCTGATCTGACGAACCGGGTGTTGGGAATGCTCTCCACGACCTCACGAATGAGTGCGGGGATGCGGGCAAGCTTATCGGGCTCCGTGCTTCCTGATACGCGTGTCGTGAGGACGGCCTGGCGCTCCTCCATGCGCCCGAAATTCCGTATGCGTCCCTTGAGCAGGTCGCTATTCCCGAAGACAATCTGCTCGCCGGTATCTGACCGCACACGCGTTGATTTCAGGCCGATGTGTTCGACCTTGCCAGAGAATGCATCGACCTGGATAGCGTCGCCGATGACGAATGGCTTATCCGTTACGATTGCCATTGCCGCGAAAAGATCGCTCAGGACATTCTGGAGTGCGAACGCGACAGCGATGCCGCCGACGCCGAGCGTCGCGATTAGTGCCGTTACACTCTGTTTGAAGCCTTCCTCGATCGTGAGGGTCGCAAGCAATACCCAGAACACAACCTTGATGAGAACCGATAGCGCCTGAATTGTCGTGGCGTCGGCGCGATCGCGGTTGTGTCGCTGGATGTAGGAGTGCGACCAATAGTTGATAGCGACGTTGCACCAGATTCCAACCTGGAGAAACAGCGTAACAATCGCGAGGTAGTAGAGGGTGACGTCGATGCGGGATGCGTATCGCCCCGGAAAATCGATGAACTGCGGGACGAGCCACGCGGCCAGAAAGATCAGAAAGAGAAGGCCGGTCCGTCGAGCGAGCTGTTTGGCCAGGGGCGGGATTGGCATGGCCTTAAAGCTACAACGTGCTCCTTATGCTGTGCGGCGCCGAATCCAGTCGGCGTGCTGGTCGCAAGCGTCGCAGTTGCCGCACGACCAGCCGGGCGGGCCGGTTTCTCCAAAATGCTCGAGAATGAATGCCGTTCTACACCCCGTCGTCTGACAGAACTGAATTATAGTGTTGAGCTGCGTCTGGTCGCGTGCGCGGCGTTCCTCGTAATCCGTGAGATCTGCGCTGAGATCGATGGAAGTGAGATTGTCGCGCAGCCGTTGCCAGTTGTTGCCTCGGTGCTCCCGCGCGAGCCCGTGCTTCTTGAGAAGCGCCAGGACGATCTTGACCTTGCGTCTGGCGACCGCCGTCGCGTCCGCGAGATCATCAAGCGAAACCAGTGCGTCGGCGGGATACTTTTCGAGCGCGATTGCGACGCGGGCGGCTTCGGCTACTTCGGGATACTTTCCTCCAAGGAAATACGACTGGATGCGCCGGTCCTCAACTCGATAGAGCAGGGTACACGTCGCCGGGTCACCATCTCGTCCGGCGCGACCAGCCTCCTGATAATACGATTCGATGGAGCCTGGAAAGTGATAGTGAACCACGAATCGCATGTCCTGCTTGTCGACCCCCAGGCCAAAAGCGTTCGTCGCGACGATCGCCTTGAGTGCGCCGTTCATGAAACGGTCCTGAGTATCGCGCCGCTCGTTGGCGGCCATTTTACCGTGGTAGAGACCGATATCCTGCTCGCCGTCGAATTTTTCGGCGAGCAACTGGTGAAGGCGGATCGCTTCCTTCACCGTCGCCGCGTAGATGACGCCCGATCCCTCTGTGTCGCGGAGGATATTCTCGACTATCCGATCCTTGAGGTTGTCATTGACAGTGCGCACAACTTCGAAGCGCAGGTTGGGTCGCGCGAAACCGGTGACCGCGATGTACGGGTCCTTCATGCCAAGCTGACGGATGATGTCGTCGCGAACCACCTGAGTCGCGGTTGCTGTCAGGGCGAGGATCGGCGGCCGTCCCACGCGCTGCGCGATCGAGCCTAGTGTGAGGTAGTCCGGCCGAAAGTCGTGTCCCCATTGCGATACACAATGCGCTTCGTCGACGACAAAGAGAGAAATCTTGCGTTGTAGCAGTTGTTCGAAGAAACCTCTGTCCTTGAAGCGCTCCGGCGTAACGTACAGAATTTCGCCTTCGCCATCGGCAATCTGCCTGTGAGCCTCTCTCGTCTGCGCCGACGACAAATGCGAGTGTAGCGTTACAGCATCGACGCCAAGTGCGTCGAGCTTGTCGCGCTGGTCCTTCATCAGAGCGATGAGCGGGCTCACGACGAGCGTGAGGCCCGGAGTCAGGACGGCTGGCAACTGGTAGATCACCGACTTGCCACTGCCCGTAGGCATCACCACCAGAGTGTCACGTCCGGAGAGAATCGTTTTTACCGGCTCCCATTGGCCCGGACGAAAATCGAGGTGTCCGAACTGGCTGGACAGCAGGCGACGGGCTGACGCACGGTCGGCCGCCGTAACGTTTTTTTTCGGCATGCAGGCCAGTTGCAAGGCAGGAACCATTCCGCTACGCTGGCGAGCGCTCAAGTCCGGCGCGGGAGTGTGCGAAGGCGGTCGATCCACCGGAACGGCTGCCGTCGGCGCCCGCCGGCAATTGCAGTCGCACCGGTCCGGGCTTACGGTGAGGCGGGAAATACGATAAATCGGAGCCAGGGATATCCGCGGGTAGCATTCAAAAACACACAGGACATGGCACGTCGTTCTTACATTCGAGTTGGTTTCGTTGTGGTCCTATCAGCGGCACTCGCTGCACTCGTTGCTTCGGATCCCGGCTACTACGCGCACGAGACTGTAGCTGGGGACTACGTCAAGCGGATTGACGTGGCCGGGAGGCGCAGGGAATTTCGGCTGCATCTACCGTCAGGATTCGACCGCACCCGACCCCTTCCTCTGCTACTCGTATTTCACGGCAGTAGCGCCAGCGCCTCCGTGATCGAGCGTGAAACAGGGTTCGATGCCCTCGCGGACTCCGTCGGTTTCATCGTGGCATATCCCGAGGGCCTTCACCGCGGCTGGAACATCGGCGAGTGCTGCCGTTATTCGTTTGAGGAGAAGGTGAGCGATGTTGCGTTTGCCCACGCCCTCATCACACAGCTTGAAGCAGGGCTTGGGGTCGACTCGACGCGCGTCTATGCTGCCGGCTATTCGGACGGCGGAACGCTGGCGATGCTGCTCGGGTGCGGCATGTCCGATCGAATCGCGGCAATAGCAACTGTTTCAGGGACCTTGTTCGATCCGCTTCCGACGTGTAACCTGTCGCGCCCGGTGCCAGCGATAGTGATACACGGAACCGGCGACACGCACATTCCCTACGCAGGCCAGCGTGGCCTGCAGGCTGCACTTCGTGGAACGCATGCGACTCTGTCCGCACCCCAGGTAACGCGTTTCTGGACGGAACGTGATAGGTGTGAAGCAACGCCGCAAACGACCAGATTGGGGCGCGTGGTTCGAATGGTGTACGATTGTGCAGATTCGACGGCGGTGACCTTCTACGCCATAGAGGGCGGTGAGCATGGATGGCCGGGCGGAGGTCGCGGCTGGATCTTCAGCCCACGGCCGCCGAGCGACATGAGTGCCACCGACTCGATCGTAACGTTCGTCATGCGCTACCGTCTGCCGTCGCGGTACTAGGTCGCGCTGAGCGTGCTCAGCGTGCTCAGCGTGCTCACTGTCAGCTAGTCGCGTCGCTCCGGCGATGCGTACGAGTACCACGGACCGGATGCATGATCGGTCTGGAGCAGGCGGTCGCCAATTCCACCCGCGAGCTTGCAGCCATCTGGCGCGTACACGTAGCCGATGTCGGTGCTGTCGGGCTCGGTGGAACGCACAAAGGTACAGTCGCGGTAACGTGCGTCGCGATACACCGCCTTGAAGCCTGCGCGCTGCAACAACGGCTGCAGTACATGGAGCTTTGCGTTGATCGACGCCTGCCGGTCGGAGTTAAAGAGAGGCGCGGTGGTGATTGTTGTGACCACGTTCGGAACTGGACCACTGCGATAGATCGACACTATCGAGTCGAGTAGCGCGAGATGTGGTGGGAAATTGGTCGTCGCTGCTGCGAGTGCAGCTTTGGCGATCGGCGAGAGCTCTACCTGAAGAGGCGGCGCCGATGGTATTCCGCGGACCAGCCAGATAGCGCGTCGTCCGACAGGAATCCCGCGCCAGGTCATTACTGCATCGCTGACGAGCACCATGCTCGCTGCGCCCAATCGCTGAACGACGTGCTGACCAGCGGGTCCTTCATCGACGACTACGAGCGCGCAGTCCGACGGCGCGGCCAGTGAGTAAATACTGCTCCACATGTCGTACTGGTTGGGCCGGCCGCCAAGATTGAGTGCAAAGACACGTGGATTGCTTGGCAAATGGAACGCAAGCTCGGAAGCGTCCTGGTACCGGTCCGCCGCGAGCCAGACGGCTGAGCACTGTCGTGCAGACAGTTGCGCATGCTCGACGGTGCTAGCGAGATCGTCCCAGCCGTATGCTCTCGACACCGGATCGCGGCGCGACGGAACACGAAAGATGCCCGAAACACCCTGGACTGCGAGGATGACAACGCAGACGGCTCCCAGCACCGCGCCGGCAGCGAGCCACGATCGCGAGCGGCGATGCAACCGCAGCGTTGCGAGGAGTGGAAGGGCAGCGACCAGCGCTGGGACAGGCCAGTTCGGTTCGACCGGGCGCCTGATCGCGCTAACGACAAAAACAGCGGCGATTGTGGTTGCCACAACGGCGAGCAGAAAGCGGCGGGGGTCTGTTGTCGAGCGCAATGCCCGGGCTACCGCAATCGCTGCCATGGCGGCGATGATTGGGGAGATCAACCCCAGCTGTCCGCCGATCAGCGAGAGTTCGCGCGCGAGCGCGGACCCGTGTGTTGCGCCCAGGCCATGGTGCAACTGGAATGCAAAAGAGATCCACTCGTGCCGCGAATTCCAGACGAGCGTTGGACTGAGGACTAGTAGCGCGATCGCCACAGCGACGTACGGCCCCGGTTCTACGAGACGTATCCGCAAATCGCGCCGCGACAGGAGTGCGACAAGCACGCCGGCTGGGACAAGCACTGACGTAAGTTTCGAGCAGAACGCGAGTCCGAGCGCGATTCCGGCGGCACACCACCATCCGAGCGACGCGCGGCTGCGCGGCGGCGAGGCGATTGCTCGCTCGAGAGCGGCAAGCGTCAGCGCGATTGCCGCCAGCAGTGGTGCGTCAGGCGTTGCAAGGATGAATCCGGCCAGAGCGCCTGGAATAACGAGCATGAGTAACGCAGCACGGGCACCTGGATCGTCCAGAGCGTTTTCCGATGTATCATCTTCCGCCGCCTCGTCATCACTGCTGAGCCGTTGCGCGATGACCACGACCGCCAACGACGCTACCACGCCCGCCAGGATTGCGCCGATTCGAACGCCAAGCACGGTGGGTCCGAATATTGCCGTGCCGGCGCGGATCAGCAGCGCTACTGCGGGCGGATGGTCGAAGTATCCTGCGGCCAGATGCCGGCTCCACTCCCAGTAGTAGGTTTCGTCGGGGAAAAGCGGGATGACGGTGCCAAGTACGAGACGTATCGCCGCCGCGACTCCGATGAGGATGACAGCGAGCTTGCTAGTGCGCATCAATTACTTCTTGAGTACTCCTCGCAGGTCGCCCGAGACGAGCGACGCGATGTTGGCGATGATGATTGGACGTGCGTGTCCGCCCGGGCTCACCAGAAAGAGCGGCTCCCACTCTGGATAGAACCACTGCTTGAACTCGCGGATTCCCTGAAAGTTATAATACCGCTCCCCGTAGCCGCGAAGAGCGACAGCGAGTTGGTTCCATATCGGCGCGCCACGGTGCACGCTTAGCCCACTGAGCGAAGCCATGCCGAGGTTGAACCGCGCAAAGCCGGCGCCACGCGCCCACAACATCATCTCGATCAGTATGAATCTCATGATGCCCGGCGGTGCATCCGCAGTATAGCGCATCAGGTCCGCCTCGACCTCCACATTGCCACCGGAAACCCATGCGTTCGAGAACGCAACGATGCGGCCGTCCTTCCGCGCGATGGCGACGGCGTAGCGTGATACATAGTCCTCGTCGAACGCTCCCAGCGAGAAGGATTTCTCTCGGGCCTTCTTCTGCTTGATCCATTCATCCGACACCGCACGAAGCTCTGGAAGCAACGATGGGATCGAATCAGGTTGAACCAGCTCGAAGGTGTAGCCGTCATCGACGATCTTGCGCCAGACGCGACGCAGGTTTCTGCGCGATGAGCCATCGAGTGAGAAGCCATTGAGCGGGACGCGCGCTTCCTCGCCCAACTTGGCGACGCTAAGGCCGTGATCGAGGTACAGGTACAGCAGCGTTGGTGCGACCTTGTAGAATACCGGCCATCCGCCGTTCTGATCGGCCAGCTGTATGAACGCTCTGATCAGCTCAGCAGCCTCATTGGGTGAAGCGATTGGGTCGCCCAGCGCAACCCAGCTTCGTCCGTGTACACCGAACATGATGAAGCCCGAGCGGCTCTGATTGAAGAGAAAGTACTTGTCACCCAGAAATGCCAGTTGTGCTGCGGCCTGCGGATAGTTTGCCACAATGCGGTTCGCATCATCCAGATCGGCTCTGGTCGGGCGCAGCAACGGCGCCCGGGCGGGCCGAAGCAAGCGCAGTACCGCGAATACGATGAGCGCCGCAAGCACCCCCGCGCTCGCTCGAAGGAATCGCGCGGCTTCGGCGTGCGTCGCGAAACGGAAGAAGGTCCTGGTCGAGATGTGCAGGTTCGCATACGAGATGACACCCAGAGCGATCGAGCCGAGCGCGACGAGCAGGATCGCGGCGATCCACGACGCTGAAAAGCGTTCTTCGATCAGGGAGCTCTTGCGATAGAAGTACTTTCTGCTCGGAACGAAGGCGGCCAGAATCAGCATCAACACGAGGGCTTGCTCAATGTCCAGCGCGCGGAGCACCGATAGGACAATGCCTGCGATGAGCATCCCGATGGTGAGATGGTACGCCGCATCGAGACGCCGCTCAACGCCCCGAGCCAGAACGAGCAGCATCACCCCCGCGAGGTTGTCGATGAAGTGCGACAGCTCGACGATCGGTAGTGGTATCCACGCGCTCAGCCATTGCAGCCGGCCCGCGACTGCCGGCGTCGCACCGGAAAAGAGCAGCAGCGCGCCGGCAAGAAATGTGATGATCGCAAGCAGGCGCGGCACGAGAGCGGCGGTCCAATCGCCACCGAGACGCCGCAGCCGCTGAATCGGTCCGGTGTGCCGAAAGAGCGCAATTGTGACGTAGCAGACCGCCACGGCCGCCGTGAAACCGAGAACGTAGTGATGCCGCGGAAGAATTGCCTGGGGCACTGTCACTCGCGGGCGGGGGAGCGTAACGTCACAAACGAAAATATATGGCTGAAAGATCTCTCGACTTCTATTCGATCACCGCGCCAGGTCTCGAGCGGATCCTCGCTGACGAGCACTGTCGCGCGGGTTTTACACGCTTGGACGTGTCACGAGGCGGCGTCGCGTGGCGCGGCACAGTGCGGGAACTCTATCGAGCCAATCTATGGCTTAGAACAGCCACGCGTGTGCTGGTGCGTGTGGCGAGTTTCCGCGCATCATCATTCGCGGAGCTCGAGAGCCGTGCTGCGAAGCTGCCGTGGGGCCGCTTCGTGCGTGCGCGCGACAACGTCAGGTTCCGTGTTACATCCCACAAGTCGGCGCTGTATCACAGCGACGCCGTCGCGGAACGGCTCGCAAAGTGCGTTGCCGCCGCAACAGGCTGCGCGCCGGCCGGAAAGTTACGGGCCCAGGAAGATGACGACGGCTTGGGCGGCGAGCAGCTATTCATCGTGAGGATCGATCACGACACCCTCACGCTTAGTGCGGACAGTTCGGGGGCGATCCTGCACAAAAGGGGCTATCGCCAGGAATTGGCAAAGGCGCCGCTTCGTGAGACGCTGGCTGCCGCCATGCTGCTATCCAGCGGATGGACCCCAGCGGACCAGCTGCTGGATCCGATGTGCGGGTCCGGGACGATCCCAATCGAGGCGGCGCTCTTGGCAAGGAATATTCCCCCTGGCTTGCACCGCGAATTTCGATTCGAGCGGTGGCCCGGTTTTGACAGCAATGCGTGGCTCGCGATACAGGAAGCCGCGACCGCGGGCATGCTCGCGCGAGCACCCGCAGCGATCATTGCAGCCGACCGTGACGCCGGCGCCGTCGCCGCAGCGATGTCGAACGCCGAGCGTGCTGACGTCGCTGCGGATATAGAGATTGTTCAGCGGCCCCTTTCGGAGTCGTGGACCCCCGGGTCGGAGCGAGGGTGGGTGATCACCAACCCACCATACGGAATCAGGGTTGGAACAGACGTTCGAAACCTCTACGCAAAACTGGGCTCACTGTTGCGCACTTCACTCGTCGGCTGGCGTCTCGGGATGCTCTCGGCGTCGCCAGAGCTAGATCGACAAGTCGGCCTGGCTTTTGATCGTTCGTTCGATAGTAAGAACGGTGGGATACCGGTTCGATTTCTCGTGAGCAAAAGTCCCTCGTAACCTGGTCGCGGCCTTGATGAACCGGCCCAAGGGCGCAATCGGTCTACGGAACGCACCTGGGCAATTTTTTTATATCCTTGGCTGGGCTGGCATAGTCCCTGCCTTTGGATATAGGCGCGTTGGCAATCATGCCGGTGCTCACGAAGGAATCAGGATAAGGAATCAGGATTATGAAGATCATCTCCCGCGTCGCGATTTTGCCGTTCGTGCTCCTCGCCTTCGGCTGTAAGGGTCCTGACTCCAAGACCAACGATGCCTTGAACAGCGACCTTTCTCTGGCGGCACAGGCTCACCCAGTCACGCCGGCGGACAGCGTGTCGGCCATTGAAAGAGCGCATGCCAATGCGGTGGCTGAGCGGAGCGGCGCCACGCATCACGCTGTGACACCCTACTACCGCAGCGGCGCATCAGCCGCTCCGGCGCCTACGACTAGTACAGTGCGCAACACCAAGCGTGATGCGGCGATTGGCGCCGGTGCTGGTGCCGTCCTCGGCGCTGTGACCAGCAAGAACAAGGTCAGGGGCGGCGTTATCGGAGGCGTCGCCGGGGGAATACTTGGCGCAATCCTCGGGAACAACGTAGATACGAAGAAGGTATCCCACCCGTAGCCGGTTCCGCTATTTTCTGCCTCTAGGGCAGTTAAAAGGGCGGCCCGAGGCCGCCCTTTTTGTGTCTGTGTCTTTCTGATCCAGAGCTTTCGCCCGTCCGTTGCCACTTTCGGACTTGGCAGCGGTTCGGCATCATTCACATGGATAGACCGCAGAGGCCGAAATCTTGAGTCCATTGTACGTCGTCTGTGTAGCGCGTCACGAATATCTTGCGACCCACCTCGCCCGTTTCTTCGAAAGCGCTGGAATTTGTACTACGGGGGCGGTGGGTGTTCACGGCGCGATCGCATCGACGCGCTCCTGCGCGCCGGATGTCGTCGTGTGCGAGTATGAACTGCTCACATCACAACCTCTCGACGACTGGGAAAGCGACGAGGTTCTGCGCTACGCGCCGATAGTTGCCGTGAGCCTGACTCGCAACTCGAGTGAGCTGGCACCTCTCGACTGCAACGGGATTGCGGGTTTTCTCTACCTGCCCCTCCTTGGCGCGTCGGACGCCTGCAAGCTGCTGCGCGCTGCCGCTGCGCGCCCGCGATTCACGCCCGGAGTGACCAGCTTTTCCGTTTCGTCCTCAGACGCGCTTGCGACGGATTCTCCGCGCTGACGCACGTGCAGAACCAGACGGAATAATCTGTTAAATTGAAGCCCATGAGCAGCGAAGCCATCACAAGCGTCTTCAACGACGGATACATCGCCGAGGCGTACGACGCGTACAAGCGCGATGCCGCATCGGTGGATGAATCCTGGCGTCAATTTTTTCGATTTGCGGAAGGACTTTGCGGCGCGCCGTCGACGCAAGGCGCCGGAGGTGTCGCGTCCTTAAGGGCTGCGGCTGGCGCAGCGGCCCTCCTCGATGCTATTCGTGCGTATGGGCACCTGGCTGTCGGCCTCGATCCATTGGGCTCAGCGCCGGAGGGCTCTCCGGAACTGACGCCGGAAAGCCACGGTGTGACCGACGCTCAGCTCGCATTGATTCCAGGAAGCGCGCTCGGTACGCCGGATGCAACGGCGGCCGATGCGACGGCACGGCTCCGCGCTCTCTATTCATCAACGATCGGCTTCGAGTTCGAGCATCTCGGTTCCTTCGTCGAACGTCGGTGGCTGCGAGATGCGGTTGAAGGCGGCGCTTATCACCAGGATCTGACGCCGGATGAGAAAAAAGCCATTCTCACACGACTCACCGAGGTCGATGCGCTCGAGCGTTTTCTGGGGCGCGCGTATCAGGGGTACAAGCGATTCTCGATAGAAGGTAGCGATGCGCTTGTGGTGATGCTCGACGAGATCATCGCACTGGCGGCGCTGGGCGGCGCGCGCGAGGTAGCGATGTGCATGGCCCACCGGGGGCGTATCAACGTACTCACGCACGTGTTGGGCAAGTCGTACGCGACCATATTCGACGAATTCGACGGCAAGCATCCGGATGGCGCCGTCGATACGAGCGGTGACGTCAAGTACCATCAGGGTGCAGACGGCAGTCGCGAGATCGGCGGACGCCGCGTGGCACTCACCCTTGTCCCCAATCCGAGCCATCTCGAGTTTGTGAATGCTGTGCTCGAGGGAGTGGCGCGCGCCAAACAGCGTGGAGCAGACGGCAGGATCGACGAAGCGTCTGTCATTCCGGTGTGTGTGCACGGAGATTCAGCGTTCGCCGGCGAGGGAGTCGTCGCCGAGACGATGAACATGTCGTTGCTCGATGGATTCCGGACCGGCGGCACTGTTCACATCATCGTCAATAATCAGATCGGGTACACCACCGATCCGGATTGTGCACGCTCCACGCGCTACGCCAGCGATCCGGCGAAAGGTTACGACATTCCGATCATTCACGTCAACGGAGACGATGCCGGGTCGTGCGTACAGGCTGTGCGTCTGGCGATCGCTTATCGATCGACGTTCAACAAGGACGTATTGATCGACCTTGTGAGCTACCGTCGGCACGGCCATAACGAAACGGATGAGCCGGCGTTCACGCAACCGCTGCTCTATGCCAAGATCCGCGCGCACAAGGCTCCGCGCGAGGTGTGGGGCGAACGGCTCGTTGCCGCGGGTGTGATAACGGCGGACGAGATGCAGGCTGTCGAACGCGACATCATGTCGCGGCTGGAGCAGATCCAGGGTAGCGACCGCACACCGGCGGCGCTTCCGCCGGCATCGGGTGCGCAGTTCGCGTCGATTCCAGCGCCGACCGCCGTCAGCGCCGATGAGCTCCAGGCACTGAACGAATCTCTTCTCGACTGGCCAGCTGACTTCAAGCCGAACAGCCGCGTCGCGCGCACGCTGATGCGTCGACGCGATGCGATGCGCGACGCTGGGGGCATCGACTGGGGTCACGCAGAGGCGCTTGCCATTGGCTCGCTCATGATTGATGGAGTCTCGGTACGGCTGACCGGCCAGGACGTCGAGCGCGGGACGTTCTCGCATCGCCAGGACGTTTTGCATGACGCCGATTCCGGGGTCAAGTACTTCCCCTTCGATCACATAGACTCTGCGAAAGGACGTCTCGAGATTTATAACTCTCCGCTTTCCGAGACGGCTGTGCTCGGCTTTGAGTACGGTTTCAGTGTGACGGCGAGCGATACGCTCGTCATGTGGGAAGCGCAATACGGCGATTTTGCCAACGTCGCGCAGACAGTTGTCGACCAGTTCATTTCATCCGGCCGCGCGAAGTGGGGGCAGGATTCGTCGGTAACGATGCTGCTGCCGCACGGTTACGAAGGGGGTGGCCCGGAGCATTCGAGTGCGCGGCTTGAGCGTTACCTGCAACTGTGCGCCGAGGGCAACATGCGTGTCGCGTACCCATCGACGCCGGCGCAGTATTTCCACATTCTACGCCGCCAGGCGCACGCAGCCGAACGCAGACCGCTGATTCTGATGCAGCCAAAGAGCCTGCTTCGAATGCCGGAAGCTGCGTCGCGGCTGAGCGATCTCACGGCCGGCGCTTTCCAGTCGGTGATCGACGACGCGTCGGTTGCCACGCAGCGCGAGAGCATCAAGCGGATCGTGTTTTGCACCGGCAAGATTTATTACGACTTGCTGGACAAGCGGAAGCGCGATGGCGGCGGCGGCGTAGCGCTGGTCCGCGTGGAGGAGTTGTATCCGTGGCCGCACGATGACGTCGCGCGGATCGTCGATTCGTATCCGGCAATCGAAGATGTGGTTTGGGCTCAGGAAGAGCCGAAGAACATGGGTGCATGGAGCTACGTATGGCCGCGTCTGCGAGTTTCGACCGGCAATGCCATCACCGTCAGGTACATCGGTCGTGCTGAGCGCGCGAGCCCGGCAGAGGGTTATGCTGAGCCTCACAAGATGGAGCAGGAGAGAATAGTGTCAGACGCGTTCATGGTTCCCGCTCCACCGCAGGGCGGTCGCGCGCGCGCGGCGGCGCGTTGAGTCGCGCAACGGTGGTTAACCGACGGGTACACCTCGGTCTGATCGTTGCGCTTGGTGTAGTGACGATGCCGCGCTTCGTGAGAGCTCAGGAGCGCGGCATCGTCGCTATCGCCGAGGCGAAGGCGGCGGCGGGGGTGCACAATCGGGTGTTGGTAATCGGCGCACATCCGGACGACGAGGATACTCAACTGATCGCGTGGCTTGCTCGCGGTCATCGGGCGGAGACCGCCTATCTCTCGCTCACGCGTGGCGATGGCGGTCAGAATCTCATTGGCAACGAGTTGGGCGAGGCGCTCGGGATTATTCGCACGCAGGAGCTGCTTGCTGCGCGCAGGATTGACGGTGCACATCAGTACTTTACGCGTGCGTACGACTTCGGATTTTCGAAGACCGCCGCTGAGAGCTTCTCACACTGGCCGCGGGATTCGGTTCTGGAGGACATGGTGAAGGTGGTCCGGGCATTCCGCCCTCAGATCATTGTGTCCGTGTTTTCAGGGACGCCTCGCGATGGGCATGGGCAGCACCAGGTCGCAGGAATTCTGTCGCGAGTGGTGTACGATGCTGCCGCAGACACAGTGCGTTTTCCAGCGCGCAAGTTTGGAGCGCCCTGGACTGTACTCAAGTTCTACCGCGGCGCTCGCTTCTCGCGCGAGGACGGCACGATCTCGATGAACGTGGGCGAGTACGATCCGATTCTTGGCCTCACCTACGCGGAGATTGCGGCCGAGAGCCGCAGCCAGCACAAGTCGCAAGGATTCGGCAATGTGCCGCGCAAGGGCGTGGTAATCGATTATCTGCGCCGCGAAGAATCGCGAGTCAACGCATCGACGCCGGCCAAGTCGGAGCGATCGATATTCGACGGAATCGACACAACGCGAACGGTGACGCAGCCCGATCGCGACAGGATTGCGATCGCCGAAGCCGGAGTAGATGTGGAGGCTATCGCGGATCGCGAACGAGTCGCGCTCGGTGATAGCGTCGCGGTACACGAGGCCGTGTACCGTCGCGGCGTTCTGGATAGCGC
>JBDTIP010000101.1:0-8854 GCA_039936295.1 Gemmatimonadaceae bacterium | reverse complement strand
CCTGATGAAGCAGAAGAGATAAGCTTCCACATCGCGCAAATGGAACAGGTGAGCGCCGCGACGGTGGAGGGCGTGCTCACTGAGTGGATGCAGATGGCACTGGCGGTCGACTCAATCGCGCAGGGCGGTATCAGCTATGCCAGCGAACTGCTTGAGAAGGCGTTCGGTAGCCATCGCGCAAACGCGACGCTCGGCCGCATTCAATCGCAGCTCGCGGATTCAGCGGGCCTGCACCGACTGCGCAGCGCAGATCCTCAGCAACTCGCGACGACGTTGCGCGGTGAGCATCCGCAGACGATCGCGCTTGTACTTGCGCACCTGGAGCCACAGCAAACGGCGACCATCCTCAGGGATCTGGATCCATCTCTGGGTGGCGAGGTGATGTACAGGATCGGCTGTATGGAAAAAGTCGCGCCCGACATGATGCTGCTGGTGGAAAAGGCGCTCAGCAACGAGACGGATCTGTCCTTCACGCGCGGCCTCAGGGCGGCTGGCGGGCCGGACGCAGTCGCGAGCGTTCTCAATCACGTTTCCGGTTCGCTCGAGAAGGATCTTCTCGATCACATTGGAGAGCGCGACACGCAGCTGTGCGAGCAGATCAAGAATCTCATGTTCGTCTTCGACGATGTCGGCAAACTGGACGACAGGTCGCTGCAGCGGCTGCTGCGCGAGGTGGACGCACGCAGCCTAGCTCTGGCGCTCAAGACGGCGAAGGAGGAAATGCGCGAGCGGATCATGGCCGGAATGTCGGCCCGAGCTGTTACCGCGCTCAAGGAAGAGATCGCGATGCTCGGCGCGGTTCGAGTGCGCGACGTGGAAGCGGCGCAGGCGCAGATCGTTGCGCAGGTACGGTCACTGGAAGCTGCGGGCGAGATCACGATCGGTGCGGGAGCGATGGAAGATGCGTTCATCGAATAGGCCGGGCGTGCTTGCCGCCGGCGCTCAGCAAGCGCACGCCGCGCGCTGGTCGCCGGACGACATTGCGACGCTTGCGTGGACAACGGGGGCTGCCACGTGCGATGAGTCGAGCGTGGATCAGGCCGAGCGCGAGCGGCTCGAGCTGGAGCAGAAGCTCGAGGACGTGCGTTCCGCCGCATATGCCGCCGGCAGGCTCGACGGCGAGCTCACGGAGGCTACGCGGTTACGCGATGTGGTAAGTGCTGCCGAGTCGGCGCTCGACAGCATAAGGGCGTGCGAAGTGAAGTGGCAGGAATGCGTCACCGAGAATATTTCGGCGCTTGCCCTGACAGTCGCCCGGCACATCGTTGGACGCGAACTTCGTACCGATGCCGCCGGTGTCGCGGATCTGGTGAAGCGCGCACTTGCTGAGTTTCCGATTGATCAACCGATGCGCGTCCGCGTGAATCCGCACGACCTGTCATTGCTATCGCAGCCACTCGTGGCCGGCGGCGATCCTGTGCCTATCGCGCCCAACCGAGATGTGCGCTGGCTTGCCGACGGGCGCATTCAACCGGGTGGCTGCGTCGTTGAAGGTCGCGAACGCATCGTCGATGGACGAGTCGATACTGCGCTGGAGCGACTGTACCGCAAACTGACAGACAATGTTGCTTGAGTCGCTAACTGGCCTGGTGGGGGCAACACCGAGATTCGACCGTTACGGCCGCGTTACGCGAGTCGTCGGACTGGTCATCGAAGCAACGGGTATTGACGTGGGCGTCGGAGAGCTGTGTCGAGTCACGAGTCTCACGGATGATCGCTCGGTTCTGGCTGAAGTCGTTGGCTTCCATGAAGACAACGTAATTCTCATGCCGCTGGGTGAGCTTGACGGTCTCCATGCTGGAAGCTTCGTGCAGCCACTTGGCAGATCGTTCGGTGTTGACGTTGGTCCAGCGCTGCTGGGGCGGGTGCTGAACGGTCTGGGGCATCCGATCGACGACAAGGGCCCGATCGAGTTCACGGACCGCGTCCCGCTGGCGGCTGAACCGCCCAACCCACTGGAGCGTCGAATGATCGACGAGCCGCTCGAGACCGGTGTTCGTGCGATTGATGGGATGCTCACAATTGGACGAGGTCAGCGTGTAGGTATCTTCGCGGGTTCTGGCGTTGGGAAGAGCACACTGCTAGGGATGATTGCTCGCCACGCAAAGGCGGACGTCAATGTGATCGCGCTACTGGGCGAACGCGGCCGTGAGGTGCGCGACTTCATCGAACACTCACTCGGCGAGGAAGGACTCGCGCGCTCCGTGATCATTGTCGCGACCGGGGACCAGGCGGCGCTGGTACGCGCGCGCGGCGCGCTAGTGGCGACGGCAATCGCGGAATACTTCCGGGATCAGGGCAAGCATGTGCTGCTGATGCTGGACTCGGTGACGCGCGTGGCAATGGCCTGGCGTGAGATTGGCCTTGCGACTGGGGAGCCGCCGACAACCAAAGGATATCCACCATCCGTATTCGCGTCGCTGCCACGCCTGCTGGAGCGCGCCGGGAACGCACGCGTCGGAGGCATCACCGGTGTGTACACGGTGCTTGTGGATGGCGACGACTTCAACGAGCCGGTTGCCGATGCGACCCGTTCGATTCTGGACGGCCACATCGTGCTAACTCGGAAACTCGCTTCGGCGGGCCACTTCCCCTCCATCGACATCCTGGACAGCAAGAGTCGCGTGCGCGATCAGGTTATCTCGAAAGAACATCGGACTGCTGCGGAAACCATCACTCGCACCGAAGCCACCTACAGGGAAAAGGAAGACCTGATCCTGGTAGGAGCATACCAGAAAGGAACCAACGCCGCGGTGGATTCGGCAGTGGAGCATCGTGACGCCGTACTGAATCTCCTGCGCCAGCCCGCAGATGAGACGACGTCGCTCGAAGTCACGCGCAAGACGATGCTGGATCTGTCGTCGCGCATCGCCCTCTCCAACAAGCACGCGGCGTAACCATGTTTCGATTTCGACTACAACAGGTTCTTGAGCTACGCGAGAAGCAGGAGCGACATCTTGCGACGCAACTCGCTGCGGCGCTGGACGTGGAGCGTGCTGCCAAGAATGCTCTCTCGGGTCTCCGCGCCGAGCGTGAGTCTGGCGCGGACGGTATCCGTGATGGAGAAGCGCACTCAGTAGGAGAGCTTGCAAACCTTGCCTTCATCATGCAGCAGCTTGATGATCGCATCGCCGGCGCGCGTGACGAGGTATGCGCCGCAAACGATTGTGTTTCGCATGTAAAGGAAGCACTCACAGCGGCTTTCAAGGATCGCCGCGTGCTCGACAGACTTCGTGAACGGCACGAAGAGACATATCGCGCAGCCGCGGATCAGACCGATCGTCGCACAATGGACGACATCGCTCTGTCGCGTTTCGTGCATAACGACAACAATCAATGAAGCAAGTCATAATTCCATTCGTCGCGGCCTTCGGGCTCAGTCTTGGCGCAGCGACCGGCGTAGTGGTCATGCGAACACCGAAGGCGGTGCCTATCGTGGCAACGGCAAAGCCGCCAGCCAAAGCCGATCCAGTCGCACCAGCGAAGGATACTGCGACAACAGCGGCAACTTCGCCGGCTGATTCAATGAGTGCCAACGGGCGGCAAGCGGGGAGTAGTTCGGCAACGGCCACGCAACCGCCCGCGGCGAGTTCTGGCGCGACCGCCGCTGGTGCAGCACCAGCCAATGCCACGCGTTCGGGCGAGCGTGTAGAAGCAATGTCGAAGATCAACGCCGCGCCTTCCAAAGCCGTTCCTGCGGCGAAGCTGGTCTCGAATCCCACGACTGCACCAAAACCACCGACGCCGGTAGTGAAGCCGATCACGGATTCGCTGATTGGTCACAGGCTCGCACAAGTTTTTAGCGCGATGCAGCCGAAGGATGCTGCTCGCGTGCTTGAGCAAATGGATGACAATGACGTGCGGGCAATACTCGGATCTCTTTCCAGCAAGCAGCAGGCTGCCATTCTCGGGAGCTTTCCAACGCAGCGCGCAGCGACGATCCTCCAGGCGACTCTCCGAACGGCATCGGCAGGAGGTACGGAGTGACGACCCAGAGCATCAACTTCGCGTCGCCGGATCAGACCGGCAACGTAGAATCGTCTTCATCATCTTCGTCGATATCGCGCTGGAAGCGCGAAGCGGACGCGGCGACGAATTCCGGTGCAAACGCATTCGCAACGTCGCTTGCGACGGCCATGAATACGCGCGCGTCGCAGCACATGGCTGAAAAAAAGCATGGTGCCGATTCGGAGCTGGACGCTCACGCCAGGAACGTGAACGCTACCGAGGAGGGCAGCGCACGAGCTGGCACTTCCGACGCAGCCAAAACCGCCAAGGTCGCGGACGGCCACGCATCGGAAGCGCCGGCGACAGGCGCTTCGTCGTCAGCCGGCCCAGCGGTTAATGGGCAGGACGACAGCACGACTCCGACGACTGGCTCCTCCGACAACGCTGGCAGCACCAGTACTGATTCCAATGCGTCGAGCGCAGGTGTTGGCGGGTACGATGGCACATCTGCCTTCACCGCAGCCGCAGGAGCGCGCGCGGCAGCGGCAAACACTCCTGTCGACAGTACCGTCTCCGGCACCGACTCACTGAGCCCTGACTTTCGGGCGAAACTCGGCCGAGTCGTGGCACGGATGCACGACGAATTCGGGAAGGATGTGCAGATAGTCGAAGGTTATCGCACGCAATCGCGTCAGGACTTCCTTTACGACCAAGGGCGCACGCGCCCTGGCGACGTGGTGACGTGGACGAAGTCGAGCAAGCACACGCTTGGTCTGGCTGCCGATGTCACAATCGATGGATCGTACACGGATTCTCTGGGCTATCAGCAGCTTGCGCAAATAGCGGCGCAGGAGGGGCTCAAGACACTGGGCGCGAAGGACCCTGGCCACATCGAGATGCCCACTCATGGAGGTGCCGGTGCCTGGGGCGCGCCTGCTCAATCGCTCAACATCGACAGCAATGTGTCGCGCGCGATAGGAATCGCGCTGGATCAGAATTCCGTGTCCGGCGACTCGAGCAACAGCACAGATGCGCTGAACAACTTCAACGGATTGTTGAGCAGGGTCGGGCGGGGCGGGATCTCGGGCATGCCGCTGCGGCCGCCAGGTATGTCTTCGGCGGGTGGTGGCTTGGCAGGTGGATTCAGCAGTGGCCTGTCGCAGCGTGATGCCAGTAGCGCACGCAAGGACACATCGAAGGAATCTGACGCAGCCACGGTCGCATCAGTTGCGGATGTGTCGTCGGTAGCGCAAGTCGCGCAGGTGGCGCAGGTGGCCCAAGTCGCACAAGGTGGCCACATCGGCACCGCGGCCGCTCCACAGTTGGGGATGCCGGGCGCTGCTGTGACTGCTCCCACAGGCACGATCCGCTCCGACGCAGCTGAGAGAGTTGGACACATGCTCGATGCTCGCGATGCAGCGCCGGTCCAGCCGCTGTCGCAGGTGACGTTGAACATGGACAACACCAACGGCAGCGCCGACAAGATCACCGTACAGCTGCGCGGTGGCGCAGTAGACACAGCAATATCACTTGGCGACCCAAATCGCGCTGACAAGATGTCACTGCGGGTCGGCGAGCTACAGCATGCATTGGAGCAGCACGGAATTGCCACGGCGACGATCAGTGTGGCGTCCACATCCGCTGACTCCGGGCCGGGATGGACCCCGCGCCAGGGAAGCGATCAGAGTGCCCAGAACGGACGCTCTTCGCTCAATCACCGGGACAGCCGACAGGACGCGGATGCGACCCGACAGCGCGCTCGTAAAGAGCAGCAGGGAGGAAGACAGAAATGATTACCGCGCCGATTAGCAAGCTCGCGCCAGCGCGCGACACGAACACCGCGACCGGACCAACCGGGTCAACCGGGTCAACCGGGTCAACCGGGTCAACCGGGTCTGCATCCGGCGCACCCGGGAGTGCGCTGTCAAGCGCAGGCGGTCCCATGGGAGAGACCCAGTTTCTTCAACTGCTCGTTTCGCAGATGCAGAACCAGGATCCTACCGCACCAATGGACGGGACGCAGCTCGCTGCACAGCTCGCTCAGTTCTCAAGTGTGGAGCAACTCATAACGGTGAACAGCAAGCTCGACGGCATCACTTCGTTGCTGACTCCGGCAACGACGACGAAATCAAACGGCATCCCGGCGACGCAGACGTCCTGAACGCCACAGCACTCACCTACAAACACTCATCCAACCAAAACAACATGGATCGCTCGCTATTCTCTGCCGTCTCTGGACTTAGGAACAACCAGACGGCAATGGATGTCATCGGCAACAACATTGCGAACGTCAATACAACGGCGTTCAAATCGAGTCAGGCGAATTTCACAGAGAGCTTCTCGCAGATTCTATCGGGAGCCAGCCGTCCGACTGCAACAAATGGCGGTGTGAACGGCGTCAACGTCGGGCTCGGGTCGCAGCTCAGCAGCATCGACAGCGCGTTCACGCAGGGCAATCTCCAGGCTACGGGCGTCCCAACCAATCTCGCCATTCAAGGGAACTCGCTCTTTGTGGTCTCGAACAACAGTCAGACCATGTACACGCGTGACGGCAACTTCAAGTGGGACTCCGACGGCAAGCTCGTCGCATCGAATGGCGCAATTGTCCAGGGGCTCATGGCGACCAACGGAGTTTTGGGCGGAGCATTGACCAACATCTCCGCACCAATCGGCCAAACGTCGCCCGCAAGCGCGACGACCTCGGTTTCCGTGGGTGGCAACTTCAACTCCGAGGCGCCATTAATCGCCGCGGTCGACGTCAACAATCCGACACCCGCAGAGTTAGCAAATCCTGTCAACGCCGGCTCAATCGTCCGGAATACACTGAGCGTCTTTGACTCGCTCGGGACGAAGCACGATCTGACGCTCGTGTCATGGAAGACCAGCGCCAACACTTGGGACGCCAAGATCGATCCCACCGGATTGAACAACGATGCGACCAAGCCATTCACGTTCGGCCCCGGAGCGGATTCATCGCCCGCTGCGTCGGCAACCCCGTGGCAGTTCACGTTCAACGCCGACGGCACAGTAAACGCGTCATCGTCCAACCTCCCTCCCATCACCTTCACGCCGAGCGGCGGTGGTGCAGCCGTTTCGCTCTTACTAAATCCCGGCACCGGTTCGACCGGAGTCACATCGCTTGCGGCGGCCAACTCCGCAGTGTTGAGCAACCAGAACGGTTTTGCATCAGGCGTTCTCCAGACCGTCGCAATTGGACCGGACGGCACGGTAACCGGCGCCTTTTCCAACGGAACGAGCCAGGTGTTGGGGCAGATCGCACTCGCCAGCTTCAACAACCCGGAAGGTCTCACTCAAGCCTCCGACAGCATGTACACCGTGTCGGCGAACTCTGGCACGCCGCTCGTTGGGTACTCAGGCAAGGACACCACGTCGACGATCGCCAGCGGCAACCTGGAGATGTCCAACGTGGATCTGGCGCAGGAGTTCACCAACATGATCATCACCCAGCGCGGCTTTGAAGCGAACGGAAAGATGGTCACCACCAGCGACCAGATGCTTCAGACTTTGGTAAATATGAAGCAGTAGTGACCTGGTGCAGTCGCAACCAGAGATGGTTGCGGCAAATTTGGCCTAGGGCAGCCCGGAAAGAATTGCCGGGCTGCCCTTTTTTGCTCCTAGCCAAAGCATCAAACAGGAATGTGGAGTGATCGCATAAGCGCTTATGTGACAAGCACTTATAATCTCCAATAATAGCACGAATTTCCGCGAATCCGCTTGGTATGTCCCCTGCTTTTACTGGTACCGTGAAGGTAGGGATCGAACCACTTGCGAAAGGCGCGATGTATGGCGGAAGCAAAACCACCTGAGACTGAAGCAGCCGCTGAGCCGGCGAAGAAAGGCGGCATGGCGCGCCTGCTTCCGCTCGTTGGGGGAATAGTCGGCGGCCTGGCGCTTGGTGCCACGCTCGGGTTCACGCTTCTCGGGCCCAAGCTTTCGCACAAAGCTGCGCCGACTCCCGCGGCGACCGCCGGCGGGGCCGAAGCCGCCAAGGGCGGTGCCAAAGACGGACAAGAAGTAAAGAAGGGAGAGGCTGCTCCGTCCATCTACCAGTTGGACAATTTGGTGATGAACCCGGCGGCCTCGGGCGGAGCGCACTTTCTGTTGATGTCGGTGGCTCTCCAGCTGAAGGATGCCGGCTCGCTCGAGACGCTCAAAGGGCGCGACGCCGAGCTACGAGACGCGATTCTGCGTTTGTTCTCGCGCAAGACGATCGACCAGATCTCTGACATCTCCGCTCGAGATGAGTTTAGCACTGAACTGATGGTTGTCCTCAACAAGATGTTCGGGGACGGCACGGTTACGAAGATTTACTTCCCACAATTCGTGATTCAGTGAGCACCGACGTCCGCCCGATGGCATCGGGCACACTATCGCAGAGTGAAATCGACCGCCTTCTTGGCGGCGCCAGCAACCTGCCGTTCGCCGGCCCGACCGAAGAATCGCCGGTGCAGATGTACGACTTCCGGCGCCCGCATCGCGTCTCTAAAGAGCGGCTCCGCACACTCGAAGCGATTTACGAGCGCATGGTAAAGTCTCTCGAGAGTTGGGTAATCGGCCGCGTCCGCGGGCAGATCGAGATGCGGCTGCAGGGAGTCGAGCAATTCTCGTTCGGCGAGTTCACGTTGTCGCTGCCGACTCCGTGTGCGTCGTTCATATGTGACATCAACGATTCGGGCGGCCAGCTCGGGGTGGTGGACATCGGCGAGGAATTCGCCTTCTATCTCGTCGATCGTCTCTTTGGCGGCAGTGGACAGCAGATCGCCGTGTCGCGCGCTCTGACTCGCGTCGAGAGAATGGCATTGCGTGGCCTCGTCGAGAAGGTCAACTCGCTCCTCGCCGACGTCTGGTCCGACTACATAACCATGTCGCTCGAGATAAGCTCGTT
>JBDTIP010000100.1:0-7737 GCA_039936295.1 Gemmatimonadaceae bacterium | reverse complement strand
GCCATTCGACGCCTTCCAGCTGCGCGAACTGCCGCCATTCACCGGTAATTACCAGCATCGCTGCGATGGCTACCAGCGAAAAGGCCATGCGCCCGATGGCGATCGCGAGCGGATCGGCTGAGGAAAGCCGCGTGAGCGGTCCAGCGAACGAAATGCCGAGCAGCGACGCGCTGAGCACCCACCCGGGCGCAATCTTTGGCGGAGTCTTTGGCGCAACCTGGTTCGAGCTGGAGCCGGTACGCGCTGCTTGGGGCATGCGCCAAGATAACAACCGTTACGAGCTTTGCTGGCGCGTCCATTACCTGCGCTTGCCGAAGATACGCTCGCAGGCTAGTCTCTCGGCGTGGATACGGCCGCCGAATCACCGACCAGAATGAATGAACCTGCATGGGCCGATGGCCTGGATACGATTGCGTTTCCGGCTTTGGAAGGAACGATTGACGCGGAGGCATGCGTCATCGGCCTGGGCGGCTCCGGTCTCACGTGTGTTCACGAACTGCTCGACCTTGGGGTTGAGGTGGTCGGCATCGACGCCGGAATCGTCGGCGGTGGCGCGGCCGGCCGGAATGGCGGATTTCTTCTCGCGGGTACAGCGGCGTTCCATCACGACGCGGTCAAAGGGCTCGGACGTGCACGTGCGCGACGCATCTATGAGCTCACCATCGAGGAAATGGACAGGATCGCGGCTCAGGCGCCACTGACTGCTCGACGCACCGGTTCGCTGCGACTCGCTGGGTCGGATGCGGAAGCGCTCGATTGCCGCGCGCAGCTCAGAGCCATGCGCGCAGACGACCTGCCCGTCGAGGAATACGAGGGGCCGGAGGGTAAAGGGTTGCTGTTCCCCACTGACAGTGCGTGCAATCCGCTTGCGCGATGTCGCTCACTGGCACAGCGTGCGGCTTCGCGTGGGGCGTTGCTGTTCGAGCACTCGCGCGCGACGACGATCACAACAGGCAATGTTTCGAGCGCAAGCGGTACTGTGCGATGCCGTAGCGTAATCGTTGCAGTTGACGGCGGTCTCGAGTACCTGCTTCCGGAGCTTGCCGGACGCGTGCGCACTGCCCGCCTGCAGATGCTCGCAACCGGGCCAGTTCCGGAACACAACATCCCGCGTCCCGTGTACAGACGATGGGGTTACGATTACTGGCAACAGCTTCCCGACAAGAGCGTTGTGCTGGGCGGCGGTCGTGACCGATTCTTGAATGACGAATGGACGACTGACAACACTCCGACCGCAAAAGTTCAGCAATACATGGAGGCTGTTCTTCGCGATACTGTCGGCGTGACGCAACCGGTGCGTCACAGATGGGCAGCGTCGGTGTCGTACTCGACTGGTATTCTTCCTGTCATGGAACAGGTACGCCCGGGAGTGTGGGCGATCGGCGGCTACAGCGGTACGGGCAACGTTATCGGATCGCTGTACGGCCGCATGGTAGCACAGGTTGCCACCACCGGAACGTCGGATCTGCTCAGCGCGTTCGCACCGACTAGATAACGAATCGCACGCCACGCTCACCGCGCAGATGATCCGCAAGCGCCCGGCGCGCGTCCACGGCATCCTGCGGCGAGAGCCATTCGGCGACTACGATGCGCTTCCCGCGGCCCTCGACTGCAAGTGCGACTCGGCCACCGCGCAGCACGAGCAACGCTCCTGATCCGCGCGGTCGCGACAACGGGTCGCGGTCGATTCCTTCAAGATGGAGCGTGTACGGATTCGCCGGGTCACTGGTCGCCAGCACGGAGAACGGCGCGTTTATCAATTCGCTTGCGGCGACTTCACGAAGGCGTTCCACTGCGTCTGGCAGTGCGAACTGCGCGCCAGCGAGGCCGCGCACGAAGTAACCGCGTCGCACCTCACCGCGAAATTCGAGGCGCTTGAGCTCATCATAGATCGCTCGCCATGAAACTGGCGGGCGCTCGCGGCGCCACCAATCGCGCGACACGACTCCGTAGCGTTCGAGCCACGCACGCGCGATCGCGTCAGCATGTTCATCGGCATCCATGCCGCGTCCCATTACGCCCGGCTTTTGCACCAGCGACCAGCGTCCGGGCCAGCCCGCAGTTACGCTCCTGCGGCCCGGTTTGTCGGGGCGCTCCCATTTGGGAAGGCGACGAACGTTGGGACGTGCAGCACGACGACGACTGTCACCGTCCACGAATGCGGTCGGGAGCCAGCGCTCGGGGTCATATTTTGGAGCCGCAAGCAGTGGCTTCCAGTGCGCCATTTGGCGCATCGCATCCGCGGTATCGTTTGTAACGAGGCCGAGTGCAACGAGGTCGTGCAGCGCCTCACGCAATGCGAGTGAAGTGAGAGAT
Source organism: Gemmatimonadaceae bacterium (assembly GCA_039936295.1). Taxonomy (GTDB): domain Bacteria; phylum Gemmatimonadota; class Gemmatimonadetes; order Gemmatimonadales; family Gemmatimonadaceae; genus Fen-1247. The sequence continues at coordinate 5,421 of JBDTIP010000100.1, read as the reverse complement.
AGTCCAATCTGCAGATCGATCATGAACGATGCCCCTTCACGCGCGATGAACTCGTAAACCAGCCGCGCATCCGAGCTCATTCGCGCGATCAGCTCATCGTCGGCGGCCGCGAGCCACACGGCGCCGGTACCTCGCTCCACGAATCGCAGTCGAGACAGTGGAACAGCCGCGTTGATCTCATCGGCATTCGTCTCGCCAATCCACACGGCATTGCCCGATGTCATGAACTCGGATAGAAAGGCGCCCGTGTAATCGCGAATACGCGATTTGAGATAGTCGCGCTCCCAAGCATGCGCCGGACGTGCGAGCCCGTATAGCTGACGCAGTACGGTGGCGGTCCCTCCTGCCCCGTCTAGCCGATCGCGCACGTCTGCGTGCTGCCAACGCGCGAGAAAGGCTGCGAACGAAGGCATCTCCACGGCTTCGATCTGCTTGCGGAGCGCAGCGAGTGCGCGGCGGCGCGCGATCTCCGCAGTCTTGCGAGACAGATATTCGGTGCCGCTCACTTCGGGCCTGAAGCGTCCAACCACTACGCGTCCGCGCTTGCGCCATTCACCCAGAACAGCGTCGATCCATGGCATCGACCAGCCATAGCGCTCATGGATCTCGTCGGCTGTTATCGGGCCGGCAAGCGCGACGTACTTCGCGAGAAGCCCGCGCCGGCCGCCGTCGCCGAGGCCGTATTCACTCGCGCGAGCCGGATCCGTGACCGATTCGAGCACCGGCTTCCGACGCTCGACAATCTCCCACAACGCCTTGAGTGTCTCGTCATCGTGCTCGACGTTGCCCATCACCTCATCGAGCATCCCGCGGTCAAGCGACAGCAGCGCAGCGCGCTGTTCCGCGCGTGGGGTATCATCGCCGTACAACCAATCCATGACAAAGCCGAACTGAAGACTCGACGCAAACGGCGACGGGACGTCGGTCTGCACGACGTGCACCGCGATGCGCTTGTCCTCGACAGCACGCAGAACATCCTTGAGCGACTGCACGTCGAACGCATCCTGTAGTACCTCGCGATACGTCTCCACCAGGATCGGGAAGCTGGGAAAATCACGCACAGTCTGCAGCAAATCCAGCGCTTTCAGGCGCTGGAGCCACAACGGCATCCGCTTGTTCGGCATTCCACGCGGCAGAAGCAGCGCACGACCAGCGTTCATGCGGAAACGAGCTCCAAACAGCGACGACGCCCCAACTTCCTCCATTACCAACTGCTCCACTTCGGCCGCGGTCATTCCCATCAGAGAGTGTACTGGCGGGAGGCCGCCGATATCGGGCATGCGCAGCATGATGCCATCGTCTGTCGTCTGGACCTGAACGTCCAAGCCGCCCAGTGATTCGCGCGCGCGGTGCGCGAGCGCCATTGCCCACGGAGCATTGACGCGGCCGCCAAACGTTGCGTGAATCACCACGCGTACAGATCCGGTCTCATCGCGAAAGTGTTCGACCACAATGTTCTTGTCGTCGGGCACGATACCAGTCGCAAGCCGTTGCATGTCGACGTATCGACGCAGCGTTGAGATCGTGGCGTCGTCGCAGTCGTATCGCTCGCGCAGGACTGTGTCCGGGACGCCGGCGACAAGCTCGCGGCGCAGCTCGCCGACTTGAGCACTGAGCGCGACCGATCGCGCCGAGTATTCGCCGTGCCAGAACGGCATTCGCGCAGGCGCGCCTGGTGCTGGCGCGACGACCACTCGGTCATGACCGATCTCGTTGATGCGCCAAGTGGTCGATCCCAGCTGGAACACGTCGCCCACACGCGATTCGTGGACGAACTCCTCGTCGAGCTCGCCCAAGCGAGTGCGGTCAGCGAGGTTCACGGTATAGAGGCCACGATCAGGGATGGTTCCGCCGGAGATCACGGCGGTCATCCTGCTCGCCCGCGACCCGGTGAGCGTGTTTGTGTCGCGATCGAACGAGATCCGCGCCTCGAGCTCGGCCGCGACCTCGGACGGATACTTGCCCGATAGCATCGCCACCACTTCGTCGTATGGGCCGCGCGGCAGCGCGTGATACGGATACGCTCGCCGGATGAGCGCATACAGGTCGTCCGCGTTCCAATCGTCCACAGATACAGCGGCGACGATCACCTGAGCCAGCACGTCGAGCGCGTTCTGCACGACTGTTGTCGGCTCGACCTCTCCCGCGCGCATCGCGGCGACGATCGCGGCGGTTTCCATTGCGTCGTCACGGAACGTAGGAACGAACACACCGCGGCTTGGCACGCCCAGTGCATGACCCGCGCGGCCAACGCGCTGCAGCGCGGCCGAAACGCGTTTGGGTGACTGCAGCTGAATCACGAGGTCGACAGTGCCGATGTCGATCCCGAGCTCGAGCGAACTCGTGGTTACAAGGGCGCGCAGCTCGCCTGCTTTGAGTCGGTGCTCCAGGGCGAGCCGGCGTTCACGTGCGATCGAGCCGTGGTACGGCTGCGCGATCTCCTCTTCAGCCAACGTGTTGACACGCGCCGCGATTCGCTCGGCCTGCGCCCTGTTGTTGACGAACACCAGTGTGGTGCGCGCGTTGCGGATTTCATCCAGCACCAGCTTGGCCACGGATGGCCAGACGCTGCCGTCGACCTTGGCAAGATCGGGTACCGGCGAGCGCACTGTGAGCTGCAGCTCCTTTGCGAGCCCGCAATCGACGACCGTCACCGCACGGTCGGAGCCGCCCAGAAAGCGGGCAATCTCATCCAGCGGGCGCTGTGTCGCCGACAGGCCGATGCGCTGCGGACCTTCGGCGCTATTCGTTTGAGCGACAAGGCGTTCGAGCGTGACGGCCAGGTGCGCCCCGCGCTTGGTGCCAGCCACCGCGTGTATCTCGTCCACGATCACCGCCCGTGTCGACGCGAACATGGCGCGCCCGCGCAGAGACGTGAGCATTATGTTGAGCGACTCCGGAGTCGTGATGAGAATGTGCGGCGACTTGCGAATCATCTTCTGTCGCTGGCTTGCCGGAGTGTCTCCTGTGCGGACCGCCACACGGATTTCTGGAAACGCGAGACCCGCCTGTTCGAATCGCCCGCGCAGCTCAGCCAGTGGGCGCTCAAGGTTGCGCTGGATGTCATTGTTGAGCGCCTTGAGTGGCGAGACGTATAGCAGGTGCACGCCGTTGGTGAGTGGCGCGGCCAATCCATCGACGATGAGCGCGTTCAGCTCCCACAGGAACGCCGCGAGCGTCTTTCCCGTTCCGGTGGGTGCAAGGATCAGCGCGTGCTCGCCGCTCGCTATTACTGGCCAGCCCTGCACCTGCGGCGGCGACGGCGCGCCCAGCGTCTCCACGAACCATTCGCGAATGATCGGGTGGAATGCGGAGAGCGGATCTGCCGATGGGGCTAAAGCACGCGCCACAGTTTCTCCGCCGTCCATTCGCGCGCTTTTTCGTAAGCCGAACGCCGATCCCACGTGGGAAGCGTGATTTGCCTGGAGTATCGGAGGTCATCGAAGAATACCGAATCCATCGTCGCGCCGAAGTTGCTGTCGAGGACATCGAGGTTGGCTTCGTCGTTGAACGCCATGGAGCGATTGTCAATGTTCATCGACCCGATCGACGACCACAGTCCATCCGCGACGATCGTTTTGGAATGGATCATGGTGGGCTGATACTCGTAGATCCGAACGCCGCCGCGCAACAGCTGATCGTAGTACGAACGCCCAGCGTAGAGCGTCGCCTTCACGTCAGCCCTATCACCGGCGGTTAGTACGCGGACGTCGACGCCTCGCGCCACAGCACGTAGCAGCATCTCCCGAAATTCTTCATCGGGCACGAAGTAGGAATTGGTGATGTAAAGCGTCTTCGACGCGCCGGCTATGGTGAGCGCAAGGAATCGTTCGGCCTGCGTGCTACCGACAGCCGGAACGGTGTGCATCAGCCCCGCGACCTTGGCACCAACGTGCGCGAATATCTCACGCGGGAAGAAGGTGTCGCCGGTGAGCAGCACGCCAGTTGCTTCCGCCCAGCCGGCCGCGAACGTCGCCTGGAGTGCAGCAACCGCCGGTCCCTCGAAACGCACGTTGGATTCGCGCCACTCGTTATCGTGATGACCATCGCCAAACCAGTAGTCGGCGAGGCCAAAGCCGCCGGTGTAACCGATATGGCCGTCAATTACGACAACGCGCACATGTGATCGTGTCGCCGCGCGATTGAGGGTGTACCAGCGGATCGGGCGCAGCCATGCCACTTGTGCGCCCGCCGCCCGTAGCGACTGTACGAAGTTGGTTCGCTTTAACGGACCCGATCCGAACGCGTCCAGCAACACGAGCACGCGTACCCCGGCACGTGCGCGGCTTACGAGAGTATCGCGCATCTCGTCGGCCATCCTGCCAGGCTCCGTGTAGTACATCTGCATCGTGATGGTATGCGTTGCCGACGACAGATCCTTCCAGAGCAGCGGGTAGGTGCCGTCGCCATTCTGGCAGAGTGTGACAACGTTGCCGCGCGAGAAGTGCGTTCCCGTGTACAGCTCCATCGTCTCCGCGAAGAGCGAGTCGCCTACTGAAGGCGGGCGGTTGCCAATTCCCGGCGAGATGACGGACCGTACCGGCGTGCCATGCGTCACCGTGAGCAGCCCGATCATCACCATCGCGATGAGTACGAGGGTGGCGGCGATCTCGCCGGAGTAACGCAGCATCTCGAGGAGCGAATTGTCCTGGCGTTTGTAGATAGCGCTCCTCCGGCGGTTGGGCGGTCTGGCAGTCTGGCAGAGATCGGGGTCCCGATTCTCTATTCATGTCTCGTTCCACCCGGATTTGCCTCTACCCGCCGAGCCGTCATCGCCTATTCTATAAGGTATGCATGTCGCAGTGCCCGGCCGACGGCCGACGACCAGGACTGTAACCCTCGATCGATCGCTCGAAGCGCTTCCCCTTTTCAGGCTGAGCGATTCGGCGGATGATGGGGCAGTAACCTACTTGCCGGACGGTGGCGGACGCTGGCGGGTGCTTCCGGCGCCGGGCGACCGGCTTCCGGGCACCTTCGATCAGGACGTTTACGTTGAGATCCTGCACCGCTTTGGTGAAGCCGGCAGTCCGGCGGACGGGGTCGTCCGCTTCACGCTGCACTCGTTCCTGCGTTCGATCGGACGAAAGGTCGACGGGAGAACATATGAACAGTTGAGGTCGGCGCTGAGCCGTCTCGAGCGAACCCGATTGGAATCGAGCGGCGTATATGAAAGCCCCGTCGAACGACCGTTCGGTGGGACTTTCACCCTCCTCAGCTCAGTGAGCATCGAGCGCCGCCGGCTGACCGATCGGGACCAGTTCGCGCTTTTTTCGGCCATAGCGGCGTCGGAGCCTGGCGATGCGAGGGTGGTTGTATCGCCGCACGTTCGCGGCAACATTGCCACGGGAAACACCGTTTCCCTCTCGCTGCAACACTACTGGAGCCTCTCGAACCCTGTCGCGCGTCGGCTGTATCGGCTGT